>NZ_JBUEGC010000023.1:0-102042 GCF_054963655.1 Streptomyces sp. HSS9-12
GCGCTAGCCAGGAGGAGAAGCCGCCCACCCGGCAGATCCCACGCAGGCGCGGGGACGGCCCTGTCGCCGCGAGGCGATGGGAGACGGCGCCGAAGTGGACCCCGCGCACGGCGGTCACTGACTGTCCCCACGCAGACAGGGACGGTTTCCCCGCCGGGACGGATACCCTGGAGGGCGATTGCCTCCGCCCCCGACCCAAGGGATCAACGACCGCCGTGTTCGATACGCTTTCCGACCGCCTGGCGAGTACTTTCAAGAACCTTCGGGGCAAGGGCCGCCTTTCCGAGGCCGACATCGACGCCACGGCGCGCGAAATCCGTATCGCCCTCCTCGAGGCCGATGTCGCCCTGCCCGTCGTGCGGGAGTTCATCAAGCACGTCAAGCAGCGGGCGCTCGGCGCTGAGGTGTCCCAGGCGCTCAACCCGGCGCAGCAGGTCATCAAGATCGTCAACGAGGAGCTGATCGGCATCCTCGGTGGCGAGACCCGCCGTCTGCGGTTCGCCAAGCAGCCACCGACCGTGATCATGCTCGCCGGTCTGCAGGGTGCCGGTAAGACCACCCTGGCCGGAAAGCTCGGCCTGTGGCTCATGGGCCAGGGCCACACCCCGGTGCTCGTCGCCGCCGACCTCCAGCGCCCCAACGCGGTCAACCAGCTGCAGGTCGTCGCCGAGCGCGCGGGCGTCGCATTCTTCGGGCCCGAGCCGGGCAACGGTGCAGGCGACCCGGTGCAGGTCGCCAAGGACTCCATCGAGCACGCGCGGACCAAGCAGCACGACGTCGTGATCGTCGACACCGCCGGCCGCCTTGGTATCGACGCCGAGATGATGCAGCAGGCCGCGGACATCCGGGACGCCATCAACCCGGACGAGATCCTGTTCGTCGTCGACGCGATGATCGGTCAGGACGCGGTGAACACCGCGGAGGCATTCCGTGACGGCGTCGGCTTCGACGGTGTCGTGCTGTCCAAGCTCGACGGCGACGCGCGCGGCGGTGCCGCGCTCTCCGTCGCGCACGTCACCGGCCGCCAGATCATGTTCGCCTCCAACGGCGAGAAGCTGGACGACTTCGACGCGTTCCACCCGGACCGCATGGCGTCCCGGATCCTCGGCATGGGCGACGTGCTCAGCCTGATCGAGAAGGCCGAGCAGACCTTCAGCCAGGCCGAGGCCGAGAAGATGGCGGCCAAGCTGGCGAAGGGTCCCAAGGAGTTCACGCTCGACGACTTCCTGGCCCAGATGGAGCAGGTCCGCAAGATGGGCTCCATCTCCAAGCTGCTCGGCATGCTGCCCGGCATGGGCCAGATGAAGGACCAGATCAACAACCTCGACGAGCGGGACGTGGACCGCACGGCCGCGATCATCAAGTCGATGACGCCCGCCGAGCGCCAGGACCCGACGATCATCAACGGCTCGCGCCGTGCCCGTATCGCCAGGGGCTCCGGCGTCGACGTCAGCGCGGTGAAGAACCTGGTGGAGCGCTTCTTCGAGGCCCGCAAGATGATGTCGCGGATGGCGCAGGGCGGCATGCCGGGTATGCCCGGGATGCCCGGGATGCCGGGCCTGGGCGGTGCCAAGAAGAAGGCCAAGCAGCAAAAGAAGGCCAAGGGCAAGCAGCGCAGCGGCAACCCGATGAAGAGGGCGCAGCAGGAGCAGGAGGCGGCTCAGCGCAAGGCCGCGTCTCAGGACGGCGCCTTCGGGCTGCCGGGCGCGGGCCAGGAGCCGGGAGGCTTCGAGCTGCCGCCGGAGTTCAAGGACATGCTGGGCGGCGGCCCGAAGTAACACACTGCGGGGCGGGCGCCCCCACTGCACCCGCCCCCAAGATCCCCGCAGGTATGTGGCCGACGGCCGGCCAGTGCTAGGCCATCCGAGTTACGGGGCGCCTACGTGCCGTAGACCCGGGCGATCAGATAGCGGAAGACGTTCGGCATCCAGACGGTGCCATCGGCGCGCCGGTGCGCGTGCAGGGCCTCGGTCAGCTCCTTGTCGACCTGGGCCCGGTCGGTCGCCGCCACAGCGTCGTCGAACAGGCCGGTCGACAGCAGGCCACGGACCGCGCTGTCCACGTCGGCGTAGCCGAACGGGCAGGCCACCCGCCCCGAGCCGTCCGGCCGCAGCCCGGCCTGGTGGGCGAGCTCCTCCAGGTCGTCCCGGCCGCAGGGACGCCAGCCACCGGGTGTACGCAGGGGGTCGGCCAGCCGGGATGCCACGCGCAGCACCGAGGACGTGGCACACCGCTCCGCCGGACCCCATCCGGCGAGGACGACCGCGCTGCCGTGCTCTGCCAGCTGGGCAGCCGCCGACAGGGCCGTTACGAGGTCGTCTCCGGTGTACGACTGGGGGTCGAGGGCCGTCACCAGGTTGAAAGCCGCCCCGCCGCCCTCCGTAGCGTCTTCCGGCAGCTCGTCCAGCAGGCGCGCCCCGGTCTCCCGAGCGCCCCCCGCCGCGGTCCCCGTATCGCCCGGGATCAGCCGCTCGCGGGCCAGTGAAAGACGCTGGGGATCTGCGTCCATTCCAGTGACTTCCGCCCCACGGGCCGCCGCCATCAGCAGAGCGAGGCCGGAACCGCAGCCCAGCCCCAGCAGGCGCGTATCGGTGCCGACCTCCAGCCGTTCGTAGACGGCCTCGTACAGGGGCACCAGCATGCGTTCCTGGATCTCCGCCCAGTCGCGGGCGCGTGTGCTGATGGCTGCCGGGTGACGGGAAACCGGGTGGGTGTGCTGCTGCCGAACGAGCGTGGGTGTCATCAATGCGCCCCAATCCGCCGAGAGCCGATTGCCGTCTTCTGCTTGACCGCCCCCATGGACCACGCGGTAACGCGTCCCCCGTACGTTCATCCCCCGTACGTCAGGGAACTGCGCATCCATCCCCGAGTCCAGGGGTTGCACGGGGATGCTTTCGTGCCCCCTCCGCGCGCCCCTGGTGTCGGCCCGCACACCGGCCGATTCACCATTCAGACTGACACCCCCGTACCATCTCCGCCATGGCAAAGGCTCCCGTTCTCACCCCCCAGGCGGTTGACTTCCCGCGCTGGTACCAGGACTTGATCAACAAGGCCGAGCTGGCCGACAACGGCCCGGTACGCGGCACCATGGTCATCCGACCGTACGGGTACGGGCTGTGGGAGCGGATGCAGCAGGAGATGGACGCCCGCATCAAGGCCGCGGGCGCCTCCAACGCCTACTTCCCCCTCTTCATCCCGCAGTCGTACCTGACCAGGGAGGCCGAGCACGTCGAGGGCTTCGCGCCCGAGCTCGCGGTGGTCACGCACGGCGGCGGCAAGGAACTCGAGGAGCCGGTGGTCGTCCGGCCCACCTCCGAGACGATCATCAACGAGTACTTCTCCAAGTGGGTGCAGAGCTACCGCGACCTGCCCCTGCTGATCAACCAGTGGGCCAACGTGGTCCGCTGGGAGATGCGCCCCCGCGTCTTCCTCCGCACCAGCGAGTTCCTCTGGCAGGAGGGCCACACCGCCCACGCCACCTACGAGGACGCCCGCGACTACGCCGCCCGCATCCACAAGGACGTCTACTGCGACTTCATGGTCAACGTCCTGGGCATCGACGTCGTCCTCGGCCGCAAGACCCCCAAGGAGCGCTTCGCCGGTGCCATCAACACCCTCACGCTCGAGGGGATGATGGGTGACGGCAAGGCCCTGCAGATGGGCACCAGCCACGAGTTGGGCCAGAACTTCGCCCGGGCCTTCAACACCCAGTACCTGTCCAAGGACGGCAAGCAGGAGCTGGTCTGGCAGACCTCCTGGGGTGTCTCCACCCGCATGGTGGGCGGCCTGATCATGTCTCACGGCGACGACAGCGGTCTGCGCGTCCCGCCGCGCCTCGCGCCCATCCAGGCCGTCGTCCTGGCCATCAAGGGCGATGACGCGGTGATCGCCAAGGTGCATGAGATCGGCGACCGCCTGAAGGCCGCCGGCATCCGCGTCCAGGTCGACGACCGGACCGACACCCCCTTCGGCCGCCGCGCCGTCGACTGGGAGCTCAAGGGTGTCCCGGCCCGGATCGAGGTCGGGCCCCGGGACCTGGAGAGCGGCACCGTGATGGTCGCCCGCCGCATTCCCGGGGGCAAGGAGCCGGTGCAGGCCGACCTTCTGGAGTCGCTGCTGCCGAAGGTCCTGGAGGAGGACCAGGCGCTGCTGCTGCAGCAGTCGCGCGAGCGTCGCGAGTCCCGTACCTCGGACGTGCGGACCGTCGAGGAGGCCGCGGAGGCCGCACTCGCCGGCGGCTGGGCCCGTATCCCGTGGGCCACGCTGGGCGAGGCGGGCGAGGCCAAGCTGGCGGAGCAGGCCGTGACCGTGCGCTGCCTGGTCGGCGCGGACGGATCTGTCCCCGGGGCCGACGACACCCCCGGTACGCTCGCGATCGTCGCGCGCGCCTACTGAGGGCTTTCGCCCCGGCGTGCGGAGTTTTCCACGCGCCGGGGTGTACGCGCGGTTGCGTACCGGCTTGGTGGGTGAGTGCATAACTGACTGGTACGTGCAAAATAATTGGGATGGCCCGGAATCGGAACACCGGGCCGGTCCGGCTCGTTGTCACGACGTGAGCACGACACCACCTGTTCTCGCCGCGGAGCTGGCACAGGCGTGGGCCGACATTCAACGGCACCACCCCGAGCTGCCGGATCTCGCCGCGCCCGAATCGCTGATCGGAGAGTCGTCGTCCGCCTGTGGCGCCGAGCTCTCCTTCGAGCGGCTGCTCCACGAAGCTGTGCACGGCATCGCCGCTGCCCGCGGGATCCGCGACACTTCGAGGGCCGGTCGTTACCACAACCGGAGATTCCTTGCGATCGCCGAGGAGTTGGGGCTGCACCACGCCGAAGAGCCGCACCCCAGCAGCGGCTTCTCGCTGGTGATCCTCGGCCCGGAGGCAAGAAAGCGCTATCGCCACACCATCGACCGGCTGCACCGCGCGCTCAAGGCTCATACGGCCGCCACGGCCGCCGACACCACGCGCGCCTTCCGGGGCCCTGCCGCCCGGCACGGCTCCTCCGGTGGCGGCGTCAGGGTGAAGGCCGTCTGCGGCTGTGGCCGCAATGTCCGGGTCGTTCCGTCCGTCCTCGCGCAGGCGCCGATCGTCTGCGGCGGGTGCGGCAAGCCGTTCCGGATTCCCGACGCGGTCGCGGCCGCGTAAAGACGGTCGTCGCGTATGACGGTCTACGGCATGGGCGCTCGGCGGGGACGGAGGTAAAGAGAGGGGCTGCGGTGTGGCAGAATGGACCGCTGAGTACTCGGCAGCCGGTTCGGACCCCTCTCTCCCTCGGCTGACGCGTCCATCGAGCACTCGGATCCCACCACCCCACGTGGAAGCCGTGGTGCTCAAACACGTCGTAGAGCAGGAGACACCACTCCCGTGGCAGTCAAGATCAAGCTGAAGCGTCTGGGCAAGATCCGGTCGCCGCACTACCGCATCGTCGTCGCCGACTCGCGCACCCGCCGTGACGGCCGGGCCATCGAGGAGATCGGTCTGTACCACCCGGTGCAGAACCCCTCGCGCATCGAGGTCGACTCCGAGCGGGTCCAGTACTGGCTGGGTGTCGGCGCGCAGCCGACCGAGCCGGTCCTGGCCATCCTCAAGGTCACTGGTGACTGGCAGAAGTTCAAGGGCCTGCCGGCTCCGGAGCCGATGAAGGTCGCCGAGCCGAAGGCCGACAAGCGCGCCCTCTTCGAGGCCGCCGCCAAGGAGGCCGCCGACGAGCCGAAGGGTGAGGCCATCACCCCGAAGGCGAAGAAGTCCGAGAAGAAGGCGGACGAGGCGGCCCAGGCCGCTGAGTCCACCGAGTCGACCGAGGCCTGAGGATGCTCGAGGAAGCCCTCGAGCACCTGGTGAAGGGCATCGTCGACTACCCCGATGACGTGCAGGTCGCGTCGCGCAACCTGCGTCGCGGGCGCGTGCTGGAGGTCCGGGTGCACCCTGACGACCTCGGCAAGGTGATCGGCCGCAACGGCCGCACCGCGCGCGCTCTGCGCACCGTCGTGGGCGCCCTCGGCGGCCGTGGCGTCCGGGTCGACCTCGTCGACGTGGACCAGGTCCGCTGAGAAGCGTGAGAGCACCGGCACGGGCCGGGGACAGCGGGCAGCCGTTGTTCCCGGCCCGTGTGCGTGACCGAAGGACGCGCCGGTGCCGGAAGATGGGTACCTCGTGGGCGCCCCCAGCGGTGGCTGGAACGGTGATACTGCCGTAGAGAGCAGGAGAGGCAACAGTGCAGCTGGTAGTCGCACGGATCGGCCGCGCCCACGGCATCAAGGGCGAGGTCACGGTGGAGGTGCGGACGGACGAGCCGGAGCTGCGGCTCGCCCCGGGCGCTGTGCTGGCCACGGATCCGCCCTCGGTCGGGCCGCTGACCATCGAGACCGGCCGGGTGCACAGCGGCCGGCTGCTGCTGCGCTTCGAGGGCGTACGGGACCGCAACGCCGCAGAGGCGCTGCGCAACACCCTGCTCATCGCGGAGGTGGATCCGGACGAAACCCCGGAGGACCCCGAGGAGTTCTACGACCACCAGCTGATCGATCTCGACGTGGTGACCACCGACGGCACCGAGGTCGGGCGGATCGCGGAGATCTCCCATCTCCCGTACCAGGACCTGCTGATCGTCAAGACCCCCGACGGCCGTGAGGTCATGGTGCCGTTCGTCGCCGAGATCGTCCCGGAGATCGACCTCGAGGCGCAGCGGGCCGTCATCGCGCCGCCGCCCGGGCTGCTCGACGAGAGCCACGCGGTCGTCGGTGGCGCAGGCAGTGATGGCGACGCGGGCAGCGAGGACGAGTCCGCATGAGGCTGGACGTCGTCACGATCTTCCCCGAGTACCTGGAGCCGCTGAACGTCTCCTTGGTCGGCAAGGCACGCGCGCGTGGACAGTTGGACGTCCGCGTGCACGACCTGCGCCAGTGGACCCACGACCGGCACCACACCGTGGACGACACCCCGTACGGCGGTGGCCCGGGCATGGTCATGAAGCCCGAGCCGTGGGGCGAGGCGCTCGACTCGATCATCGGATCCGGTACCGGAGACGAGCGGCCGACCATCGTCGTGCCCACGCCGAGCGGCCGCCCGTTCACCCAGACGCTCGCGGTCGAGCTCGCCGAGCGGCCCTGGCTGATCTTCACCCCCGCCCGCTACGAGGGCATCGACCGGCGCGTCATCGAGGAGTACGGCGAGCGCTACGAGATCCACGAGGTCTCCATAGGCGACTACGTCCTCGCGGGCGGTGAGGCCGCGGTGCTGGTCATCACCGAGGCCGTCGCCCGGCTGCTGCCCGGAGTGCTGGGCAACGCCGCATCCCACCAGGACGACTCCTTCGCCCCCGGCGCGATGGCCAACCTTCTGGAGGGCCCCGTCTACACCAAGCCGCCCCAGTGGCGCGGCCGGGGCATCCCCGAGGTCCTGCTCAGCGGGCACCACGGAAAGATCGCCCGCTGGCGGCGCGACGAGGCATTCCGCCGCACCACACTCAACCGGCCCGATCTGATCGAGCGTTGTGACCCCGCTGCCCTGGACAAGCACGACCGCAAGATCCTGGCCGAGCTGGGCTGGACCGAGGGCCCGGACGGGCGATTTTGGCGGGCGGCAGGGGCCGTGGAAGAATAGGCGGCTGCCCGGCGTCCGGCGCACGCCCCTGCCACAGGGGGAACGACGTCCGCCCGACGCCACGCCACCCGCTCCGGGTGGCACACCCGGATCTCATCACGACATTCCGCTGATGACCTGTGGCATCAGCGAGGAAAGCAGACGGTCATGTCTCACCTTCTCGACACTGTCGACGCCGCATCGCTGCGCAGCGATGTCCCGGCCTTCCGCCCCGGCGACACCGTGAACGTCCACGTGCGCGTCATCGAGGGCAACCGCTCTCGTATCCAGCAGTTCAAGGGCGTCGTCATCCGCCGCCAGGGCGCCGGCGTGCGCGAGACCTTCACCGTCCGCAAGGTGAGCTTCGGTGTCGGCGTCGAGCGCACCTTCCCGGTGCACAGCCCGATCTTCGAGAAGATCGAGCTCGTCACCCGTGGTGACGTGCGCCGCGCCAAGCTGTACTACCTGCGCGAGCTGCGCGGCAAGGCCGCCAAGATCAAGGAGAAGCGCGAGAGCTGATCTCCCCATCGGCCGTCCAGGACCGGCCGGATAGGCTCTGGACTCGATGGACAGCGACGCACAGTTTTCGGAGCGCGATCCCTCTCCCCAACCCGGCGACGGGCAGGAGAAGGGATCGCGCTCCTCGCGTTCTCCGGAGTACGGGCGTCGGTCGTGGCGCCGTACTGCCCTGTTCATGGGCATTTGCTTGAGTTTCGTGATGCTGCTGAATGCCTTTGTGGTCCAGCCCTTTCTCGTCCCGAGTGGCTCGATGGAAAAAACCATTCGCGAGGGAGACCGGGTTCTGGTGAACAAGCTGGCGTACCGTTTCGGTGATGAACCGCGTCGCGGCGATCTGGTGGTCTTCGATGGCACCGGATCGTTCGTCGACGGGGAGTCGTCCGGAAACCCGGTCACCGAGCTGCTGCGCGAGGGCGCGGCTGCGGTGGGACTGGCAAAGCCGGACGAGACCGACTACATCAAGCGCGTGGTCGGCGTGGGGGGCGACCGTGTCACCTGCTGTGACAAGCGGGGGAGGATCAAGGTGAACGGACAGCCGGTCGACGAGGACTATCTGTACCCGGGTGACGACCCGTCGCGGGTGCGTTTCGACATCGCGGTGCCGGACGGCAGGCTGTGGGTCCTGGGCGACCACCGCAGCGACTCCCGCGACTCCCGGGACCACCTGGGCGACCCCGGTGGCGGCATGGTCCCGGTCGACCGGGTGATCGGCCGGGCCGACTGGATCGGCTGGCCGACCGACCGCTGGAGCTCCCTGGAACGGCCCACTGTCTTCGGCCATGTGCCGGTCCCGGCCGGGGCCGGCGCGGACGGTGCTCATGGGTAACCGCGGCATACCGAAGTCCGGCATGCACCGCGTGGGCGTGATACGGACACCCCGGACGACCGGGCGTGCCGAGCGCCGCCGGGCCGCCAAGCGGATCAAATGGCGTCGCCGCCGGTCCGCCGCCAGGGAAGTGCCGATCCTCATCGGGGTGGCGCTGCTGATCGCCCTGGTTCTCAAGACCTTCCTGGTCCAGGCGTTTGTCATCCCTTCGGGGTCGATGGAGCAGACGATCCGGATCGGCGATCGAGTGCTGGTGGACAAGCTCACCCCCTGGTTCGGGTCGAAGCCGAAGCGCGGGGACGTGGTGGTCTTCAGGGACCCGGGCGGCTGGCTGGAGCAGGAGCGGACGCCCGTGGCCGACGACCCGGCGGGGATCAAGCAGGCCAAGGAGGCCCTGACCTTCATCGGCCTGCTGCCGTCGGCGGACGAGCGGGACCTGATCAAGCGGGTCGTCGCGGTCGGCGGGGACACCGTGAAGTGCTGTGACACCACCGGGCGGGTCACCGTCAACGGCGTGCCGCTCAACGAGCCGTATCTGCACCCGGGGAACCCGCCGTCGAAGCTGAAGTTCGAAGTGCGTGTGCCGCCCGGCCGGCTCTTCATGATGGGCGACCACCGGTCCAACTCGGCCGACTCCCGCTTCCACCTCAACGACGTCGGCAATGGAACGGTCGGCGAGGACCTGGTGGTCGGCAGGGCCGTGGTGATCGCATGGCCGTTCGGACACTGGCGAGGCCTCGAGGAGCCGGAGACGTACGCCTCGGTGCCCGACGCGTACGGCACAACGACGGCTGCCGACGCTGCGCCCCCTAGGGTGGTCTCCGGGGCCGGAAGATCAGCGGCACCCCAAGAAGTGCAAGGAATGATCCAACTCCCGACCCCTGCGGAACTCCCGCTCGTTATGGGAGTGGTGGGCCTGCGCCGAGCCCGGGGCAGGCGGCAGCGTGCAGTGAGGAGTTGATGTGGGGGAATTGGCGGTCGGCGCACGGTCCGGCCACGAAGAACCCGAGAAGCGCCCGGACGGATTCGCCGAACCGCCCGCGGCGGCCGGCGAGCACCCCAGGGCGCCTGAGCCGGACCCGGGTGAAGAGGGCGACAGTGGGGAGAGGCCGAAGCAGCGTTCCTTCTGGAAGGAGCTGCCAATCCTCGTCGGCATCGCCCTGCTGCTCGCCCTGCTGATCAAGACCTTCCTGGTCCAGGCCTTCTCGATCCCATCCGAATCGATGCGGGACACGCTGCAGCGTGGCGACCGCGTGCTGGTGGACAAGCTCACCCCGTGGTTCGGCGCCAAGCCGGAGCGCGGTGAGGTCGTGGTCTTCCACGACCCGGGAGGCTGGCTCGGTGAGACGCAGCAGCCGACCTCCGGGCCGGTCGCCCGGGGGCTGCAGAGGGTGCTGAGCTTCATCGGCCTGATGCCCTCGGCGGAGGAGAAGGACCTGATCAAGCGGGTCATCGCGATCGGCGGGGACACCGTCGAGTGCAAGGGCGGCAACCAGCCGGTCGTGGTGAACGGCAGAGCGCTCAACGAGCCGTACATCGCCCCGGGGAACACGCCCTGCGGGGACAAGCCGTTCGGGCCGATCAAGGTGCCGCAGGGCCGGATCTGGGTGATGGGCGACCACCGTCAGTACTCCCTGGACTCCCGCTACCACCAGGACCTGCCGGGCCGCGGCACCGTCTCGAACGACGATGTGGTCGGGCGCGCCATCGTGGTGGCCTGGCCGCTCAACCGCTGGGCCACCCTGCCCATTCCGAGCACCTTCGACCAGCCGGGTCTGAACGCCGCGGGCGCCGTAGCCCCCGCGGCGCTCGGGCTCGCCGGCGCGGTGCCGATCGTGGTGTGGCGGCGTCGGCGCCTGACCGGCCAGGACGCGGTTTCGGGGCCCGGTGCGGCCCCCGGGCCGCAGGGCGCGGCCCGAACCGCCGAGCGCGTGGAACCGCTGAGCGAGAAGGCCGTCCAGGACGGCTGACTCGATTCGGTACCGCCGGGTAGGGTTCGGTCCCAGACTTCGATCCGGGGAGCTGGGATGAGCGAGGCAGGACGTCGTGCGGATGGCGGCCAGGGCCGCCTGGGCAGTGTGCTGTCCGGGCTGGCCGTGGCCGTCGGCTGTGTGCTCTTCCTTGGCGGCTTCGTCTGGGGAGCGGTGCTGTACCAGCCGTACACCGTGCCGACGGACTCGATGGAGCCCACGGTGGGCGCCGGGGACCGGGTGCTGGCGCAGCGGATCGACGGCAGCGAGGTGCGGCGCGGGGACGTCGTCGTCTTCACCGACAAGGTGTGGGGCGATATGCCGATGGTCAAGCGCGTCGTCGGGACCGGCGGCGACAAGGTCGTCTGCTGCGACCGCAGGGGGCGGCTCACGGTGAACGGGAAGCCGCTGGACGAACCGTATCTGCGGGACCAGCACGCGTCGGGCCGTTTCGACGCGACAGTGCCACAGAGCAGCCTCTTCCTGCTCGGCGACAACCGGGTCACTTCGCTGGACTCGCGCGAGCACCTGACGGACGCCGCGCAGGGCTCGGTGCCGCGAGCGGCCGTGCAAGCCCGGGTCGACGCCGTCGCGTGGCCCACCGAGACCCTGGGGATGCTGGCCCGGCCCACACCGTTCGAGGCGCTGCCCGGCGGGATCTCGGAGCCCGGGCCGCTCCGGCTGATCTGCACGGCCATGGCCGCGGGAGCGGTGCTGATCTTCGGGGGAGCGGCGTACGGCCCGATCGCCAGCCGTGCGGGACGCGGGGCGCGCGGGGGCGGCACCGAGACAGCGGGGAGCAGCGGACGGAAGGGCACGGAAGGCGGCAGACGGAGCAGGCCCGTGCCTGACGGGCAGCCGCGTACCGTCGCGCGCGTCGTCCTCCTCGATCCGCAGGACCGGATACTGCTGCTGCACGGATTCGAGCCCGCCGATCCCACCTCCAGGTGGTGGTTCACGCCGGGCGGCGGCGTCGAGGACGGGGAGACGCTCGAGCAGGCGGCCCGCCGCGAGCTCCTGGAGGAGACCGGGATCAGCGATGTCCGGCTCGGGCCGGTGCTGTGGCGGCGCAACTGCTCGTTCCCCTTCGACGGCCGCCGCTGGGATCAGGATGAGTGGTACTACCTGGGGCGTACCGGGCAGACGCGCACCGAGACGAGCGGGCACTCGGAGCTGGAGCGGCGCAGCGTCGCGGGGCTGCGGTGGTGGACGTCCGAGGAACTGTCGGCCACCCGTGAGACCGTGTATCCGATCAGGCTCGCTGAGCTGCTCCGAATGCTGCTCGACGAGGGTCCTCCGAGGGAGCCTGTGGTCCTGGCGACGGAAATCGTCCAGGGCGACAGGACTGAGGAACAATAGGGGGACGCACGGCTGAAGGGGAACATGCCATGAGCGCCGAGGACCTCGAGAAGTACGAGACCGAGATGGAGCTGAAGCTCTACCGGGAGTACCGCGACGTCGTCGGCCTGTTCAAATATGTGATCGAGACCGAGCGGCGCTTCTACCTGACCAACGACTACGAGATGCAGGTGCACTCGGTGCAGGGTGAGGTGTTCTTCGAAGTGTCCATGGCCGACGCCTGGGTGTGGGACATGTACCGGCCGGCGCGCTTCGTGAAGCAGGTGCGGGTGCTCACGTTCAAGGACGTGAACATCGAGGAGCTGAACAAGAGCGATCTCGACCTGCCGTCCGGGGAGTCCGGCTTCAGCAGCTGACGCCGGGTTTCGGCGTGAGAGGTTCACTCGTCGGGGTGGCCGGGTTGTCCACAACCAGCGAGTAATCCACCGTTCCGCAGCAAGATCCACTTTTTGCCTCGGAGACCGTCACAGTCGGTGACGGAGGTGGTGCCGATGCTGCGGTTCTCCGGGGAGCGAATCTCCCCCGACGTTCGGTACGGGGTGTCCGACGTACCCCTGCGACATGGCGCGGCGGCCGGGACGGAGCCGGGCGGGAGCGCGAGACCCGGCCAGGTGCGAGCCGGCCTGAGCCGGCCCAGGCGCGGCCTGGTGCAGGCCAGGCGGGCGCTCGGGCGCTACGGCGAGGACTTGGCCGCCAGGCGGCTGGCCGAGGCCGGGGTGACGGTCCTGGAGCGGAATTGGCGCTGCCGGGACGGTGAGATCGACATTGTCGCCAAGGACGGCGATGCCCTGGTGATCTGCGAGGTCAAGACCCGCAGGGCCGGAGCGTACGAGCACCCGATGGCCGCCGTCACCCCGCGTAAGGCGGCGCGGCTGCGGCGGCTGGCCGCGCGCTGGCTCGCGGAGCGGTGGCTGGAGCGGCATGGCGGCCCACCGCCTGGCGGTGTGCGGATCGATCTGGTCGGAGTGCTGCTGCCGCTGCGCGGGGCGCCGCTCGTGGAGCACGTCCGGGGGGTGGCCTGATGGGCTTCGCGCGTACGTGTTCGGTGGCGCTGGTGGGCGTCGAGGGAGTGGTGGTCGAGGTCCAGGCGGACCTGGAACCCGGCGTCGCCGCGTTCACGCTGGTCGGCCTGCCCGACAAGAGCCTGGTCGAAAGCCGTGACCGGGTGCGTGCGGCCGTTGCGAATTCCGGAGCCGACTGGCCGCAGAAGAAGCTCACCGTCGGGCTCAGTCCGGCATCCGTTCCGAAGGGCGGCAGCGGCTTCGATCTGGCCGTGGCCTGCGCGGTGCTCGCGGCCGCCGAGCGTGTCGACCCCCGGCAGATCGCCGATCTGATGATGATCGGTGAGCTCGGCCTCGACGGGCGGGTGCGGCCCGTGCGGGGTGTGCTGCCGGCAGTGCTCGCGGCGGCCGACGCCGGCTACCGCCAGGTAGTCGTCCCGGAGCGGATGGCCGCCGAGGCGTCCCTGGTACCCGGCGTCTCGGTGCTCGGAATCCGCAGCCTGCGTCAGCTCATCGCGATCCTGGCGGACGAGCCCGTCCCGGACGAGGAAGACCTGCCCGAGGACGGTCGGCCTGATCCGATGCTGGCGGGTCTCACGGTGCCCGGGGCGGGCATGGGCGTCGGCTTCGCCGCCGGGGGCGATGGTGGCACGGTGCCCGACCTGGCTGATGTCGCGGGCCAGAAGGCGGCCCGAC
This sequence comes from Streptomyces sp. HSS9-12, assembly GCF_054963655.1. Lineage (NCBI taxonomy): Bacteria > Bacillati > Actinomycetota > Actinomycetes > Kitasatosporales > Streptomycetaceae > Streptomyces > Streptomyces sp. HSS9-12. The sequence goes on from NZ_JBUEGC010000023.1 coordinate 13,948, forward strand.
TGGCGCTGGAAGTCGCCGCAGCGGGTGGCCATCACCTCTACCTCAAAGGCCCGCCGGGCGCTGGAAAGACCATGCTGGCAGAACGGCTTCCGGGCCTCTTACCGAAGCTCACCCGACAGGAGTCGCTGGAAGTCACGGCGGTGCACTCGGTAGCGGGCATTCTGCCTGCGGGAAAGCCACTGGTGGACAGCCCGCCGTACTGCGCTCCGCACCACTCGGCGACGATGCCCTCGCTGGTGGGAGGCGGCAACGGGCTGCCGAGACCTGGGGCGGTCGCGCTCGCCCACCGTGGGGTGCTCTTCTTGGACGAGGCGCCGGAGTTCAGCGGGCGCGTGCTCGACGCCTTGCGCCAGCCGCTGGAGTCCGGGCATGTCGTGGTGGCCCGCAGCGCAGGGGTGGTACGGCTGCCTGCCAAGTTCCTGCTGGTCCTCGCCGCCAACCCGTGCCCCTGTGGACGCCATTCGCTCCGTACGGGCTGTGAGTGCACGGCGTCTGTCATTCGCCGGTACCAGTCCCGGCTGTCCGGGCCCCTGATCGACCGGGTCGACCTCCGCGTCGAGGTCGAGGCGGTGAGCCGGTCCGAACTGACCGGATGCATGGTGGGCGCCGAGTCCACCGAAACGGTTGCCGACCGGGTGAGGGCGGCCAGAGAGAGGGCTGCCGCGCGCCTGGCGGACACCCCATGGCGGGTCAACAGCGAGGTGCCCGGGCACGAGCTGCGTACGCGATGGCGGGTGGAACCCGGTGCGCTGTGGCAGGCGGAGCGCGACATGGAGCTCGGACTGCTCACAGCTCGTGGTCTGGACCGTGTCCTCCGTGTCGCCTGGACGATTGCCGATCTGGCCGGCAATGGCCGCCCCACATCGCGGGACGTGGCGTGCGCCCTCCAACTGCGCACCGGTGTGAACCGCGGCGCTGTACCGGCAGGTGGTCCGGCATGACCGACGGCCGGGACGAGACGGTCTTGAGCGAGGCGGCCTCCGTGGGCGGTGCGGCCTGTCTGGGGCAAGAGGAACGGCTGGCGCGGGCCGAGCTGACCAGGATGGTGGAGCCGGGTGACGAGCTCGTCGGCCGGTGGCTGCGGGAACACGGGGCGGTGGAGGTGGCCCGGATACTGACCGGGACCGGAGCCGTGCTGTCGGGGGTGAGCGAGCAGCGGATCGCCGGATACCGGGCCCGCGCCGCGCGGATCGAACCCGCCGCCGACCTCGCCGCCGTCGCCGCGATGGGGGGCCGGTTCATCTGCCCGGGCGACCAGGAGTGGCCGCGGCAGCTCGACGATCTCGGGGACGCCCGGCCGATCGGACTGTGGGTGCGGGGACGGCCGTCGCTGCGAATCTGGGCCCTGCGGTCCGTGGCCGTGGTCGGGGCGCGGGCCTGTACGGACTACGGCGCGCACGTGGCCGCGATACTCGGCGCCGGGCTGGCGGAGACTGGCTGGGCCGTCGTCTCGGGCGCTGCCTACGGCGTGGACGGCGCCGCCCACCGAGGGGCGCTCGCGGCGAGTGGTGCGACGGTCGGTGTGCTCGCGTCCGGCGTGGATATTGCCTACCCGCGCGGCCATACCCAGTTGATCGCACGCATCGCCGAACAGGGGCTGCTGGTGGCCGAGTTGCCGCCCGGAGCGCGCCCCAGGCGCAGCCGGTTCATCCTTCGCAACCGCGTCATCGCGGCCCTCACCCGGGGCACCGTCGTGGTGGAGGCGGAGTACCGCAGCGGTTCGCTGGTCACCGCTCGGCGTGCGCAGCAGCTGGGCCGGTTCACCATGGGGGTGCCAGGACCGGTGACATCGGGGCTGTCCGCGGGCGTACACGAACTCCTGCGCGCGGGTGCCACGCTGGTCACCGACGCGGCGGAAGTGGCCGAACTGGTCGGGAGCATCGGGGACCTCGCTCCCGAACGGCGTGGCCCGGTACTCGACCGGGACCTCTTGGATCCGGTCGCCGCACGTGTCCTGGATGCCCTGCCCTCGGGAGAGGGAGCGGACGCCCAGCAGGTCGCCCTGGATGCCGGTGCGGCCCAGGAAGAGGCATGGGCAAAGCTGTACGAACTCCAGTCACTGGGGTTCGTCGAACGGATCGGCGAACGCTGGCAGTTGACGCGTCATCCCGGGCGTTCGGGCGCCCTTCGGCGAGGCGGTCCTTGACCTGGTGCGATCGGGTGAAAGGGTTGGGCCGATGACCGCAACAGCCGACTCTGCGTTCTTGCCCCGGCCGACACGCGTTCCGGCGGCCGTAACCCTGGCGTGCCGTCAGCGGAACGTATCTGCGCAAGCCCGCGCCCGCGCTCTTCGCGCGCTGCAACGCTCCAGTCACGCTACGCTCACATGCGTTCCGACCACGAAAGACGTCCGCACCAGGTGACGGCAGAACGGCTCAAGGCGACGAATGCCCCAGCACACCTCCGGGTCTGATCGCGCGGCAGCGCCCCCCGCCGCCCGCGGGAGCGTGCGCCGCCCCGGCACACCCTCGTCGCTCGACGAACTGTGGCGGTCGTACAAGGCCACGGCAGACGAGCGGCTGCGGGAGCAGCTGATCCTGCACTACTCGCCGCTGGTGAAGTACGTGGCCGGCCGGGTCAGCGTCGGCCTTCCGCCCAACATCGAACAGGCGGACTTCGTCTCCTCCGGGGTCTTCGGGCTGATCGATGCCATCGAGAAGTTCGACCCGGACCGCTCCATCAAGTTCGAGACGTACGCGATCACCCGGATCCGCGGCGCCATGATCGACGAACTCCGCGCGCTGGACTGGATCCCCCGCTCGGTCCGGCAGAAGGCCCGCGCGGTCGAGCGGGCCTACGCCACGCTGGAGGCCGCGCTCCACCGCACTCCGACAGAGGCCGAGGTGGCTGCGGAGATGGGGATCGGACTCGACGAACTGCACAATGTCTTCAGTCAGTTGTCCCTGGCCAATGTGGTGGCGCTGGAGGAGCTGCTGCATGTCGGCGGCGAGGGCAACGACCGGCTCAGCCTGATGGACACGCTGGAGGACACGGCCGCGGACAATCCCGTGGAGGTGGCTGAGGACCGCGAACTGCGCCGGCTGCTGGCGCGGGCCATCAACACCCTCCCGGAGCGGGAGAAGACCGTGGTGACGCTCTACTACTACGAGGGGCTGACCCTCGCCGAGATCGGCCAGGTCCTCGGAGTAACCGAGAGCCGCGTCAGTCAGATCCACACCAAGTCGGTGCTCCAGCTGCGGGCCAAGCTGGCCGATGTCGGACGCTGAGTCAGGTAAATCGATCTGCCGGTCTGCTGGCCACGGTGGCCGCTCCGGGCCGGGGCCAGGGCCCTCTGCCCGAGGTGTCGGCGAGGTCTGGTCGTTCGGTTTGGGGTGTGGGTGCCAGGCCGTACTGCCGCCCGGACTCGTGGCGCCGCCGTGCTGAGGGGGTGTTGAGTGCGGCGAGGAGTGCCGCGGCCGGGCGGGCGTCCGTAGAGTGGGGGCGTGCCAAGGATTCGAGCGGCCTCTGTGGCCGAGCACCGGACGATGCAGCGTGGCGCCCTGCTGGAGGCCGCCCGCTCCCTGCTGTCCGAGGGAGGTACGGAAGCCCTGACCTTCCCCGCCCTCGCCGAGCGCACCGGGCTGGCGCGCTCGTCCGTCTACGAGTACTTCCGCTCCCGGGCGGCTGTCGTCGAGGAACTGTGCGCTGTCGACTTCCCGGTCTGGGCGGCTGAGGTCGAGGCCGCCATGGAGCGCGCCGACTCACCCGAAGGGAAGGTCGAGGCGTATGTGCGGAAGCAGCTGGCCCTCGTCGGCGACCGCCGGCACCGGGCCGTGGTCGCCATCTCGGCGGGAGAGCTGGACGCCGGCGCGCGGGAGAAGATCCGCGCCGCCCACGGCGGACTGATCGCCATGATCGTCGAGGCCCTCGGCGCCCTCGGCCATGAGCAGCCCCGGCTGGTGGCCATGCTCCTGCAGGGCGTCGTGGACGCCGCGGTCCGCCGTATCGAACTCGGGGCGGCGGAGGACCCGGAGGAGATCACCGAGGCTGCGGTTGCGATGGCTCTGCGGGGCGTCCGGGGCTGACCCCGCCGGCCCGGACCCAAGCCGGGAGGTCGCGGCCAGGGACGTCCCCGCCCGTACTTGCCCTGGGGCGGCGCTGTCCGTGCCGAGAGCGGAGCCTGCCGTGGGCCCGCCACGCCGCGACGGCCAAGGCGACGGCCGACGCCCCCTCCGCCACGCCTGGCTCACTCAACCCGCTCTGCGCGACCGCGGTCATCCGCTCACTCGTCGCCGACCCGGCCGCAGCCCCGGACCCTGCCGCGGTCACCGGCTCGGGCTCAGGGACACCGAAGACCGGGAGCAGCCGGGATGGCCCGCCGCGCAGCATCCACCCAGGCAGAAGCGAGAGCGGGTCGAGATAGCGGTCCCCACGCAGCAGTCCCCAGTGCAGACAGCCGGCTGGGCAGTGGAAGGGGCCGGAAGCGAGCTCCCCGACCGTCTGGCCCGCCGCCACCCGGGCTCCCTTCTCGACACTTGCCCGCACCGGCTCGTATGTGATCCGAAGCGGCGGATCGCCCGTACCCGCGAGCTCGATGGACACAACCGGACGTCCCGCCACCCGTCCCGCGAAGGAGACCCGGCCTGCCGCTGCCGCGCGGACGGGATCGCCCGGCCGCGCGGCCAGGTCCACTCCCCGGTGCCCCGCCGCATACGGCGAAGGCGGCGGCTCCCACCCCCGCAGCACCACAGGACGTTCCAGCGCCCCCGCTCCTTCGACTGGCCACGCACGGTCGCCTCCCCCGACGCTCTGCGTGGCTCCGCCTCCATCCGCGCTTGCCGAAGCCGGAACCGGTGCCGCGGCGGCCAGGCCACCGACGAGGAGCAGTGAGGCCAAGGTCACGGCCACCCGAGCGGCCACGCAAGCGGCCACGCGAGCAGCCGCGCGGCAGGTGGTGCGGCGCAGCCGTGGGTGGCCGTGCGCGGTCGTCAGGCGCCCTTTCCGTACGCGGCAGCCCCCGGGCGCGCGCATGTCGTGGTGTCGCATGAGACGACGGTGGCGTACCCCGCCGATGTGTGGGGATCATGGCCGCGGACTGTGGAGTACTCGTCGGTTGTGGACACCGCCTTCACCTTTCCGGGTGAGGCGCCGCACTCCGGCCAACAGCGGCGGCTTGGTCGCTCCGTGGTTCGGCGGTCCCGTACACTTCTGGTGGCGACCCGGGTCACCGGGTCGACTTCGCACGCCCCGCCACCGGCGCTCCATCCGCCCTCGGGCAACAGCACGGCGGTCGCGCCCCTCGGTCCTCGGAAGGCCCCGCAAGGTTCCTCCGTGGCAAGGCGCCTCGGGGCGTCAGGAGCGGTGGCCGCCCGGCCGCCGTGGAAACCGAGTACCTCGAGGAGTACGGCCATGGCCGTCGTCACGATGCGGGAGCTGCTTGAGAGCGGCGTCCACTTCGGACACCAGACCCGCCGTTGGAACCCGAAGATGAAGCGCTTCATCTTCACCGAGCGCAACGGCATCTACATCATCGACCTGCTCCAGTCGCTGTCGTACATCGACCGCGCCTACGAGTTCGTCAAGGAGACCGTCGCGCACGGCGGCTCCATCATGTTCGTCGGCACCAAGAAGCAGGCCCAGGAGGCCATCGCCGAGCAGGCGACGCGCGTTGGCATGCCGTACGTCAACCAGCGCTGGCTGGGTGGCATGCTCACCAACTTCTCGACCGTCTACAAGCGCCTGCAGCGCCTGAAGGAGCTCGAGCAGATCGACTTCGAGGACGTGGCCGCCTCCGGCCTCACCAAGAAGGAGCTCCTGGTCCTCTCCCGCGAGAAGGCGAAGCTGGAGAAGACCCTCGGCGGTATCCGCGAGATGCAGAAGGTGCCCAGCGCCGTCTGGATCGTGGACACCAAGAAGGAGCACATCGCCGTCGGTGAGGCGCGCAAGCTCAACATCCCGGTTGTCGCGATCCTCGACACCAACTGCGACCCGGACGAGGTCGACTACAAGATCCCGGGTAACGACGACGCGATCCGCTCCGTGACCCTGCTCACCCGCGTGATCGCCGACGCCGTCGCCGAGGGCCTGATCGCCCGCTCCGGCGCCGCCGCCGAGGGCAAGGGCGAGAAGGCCGCCGGCGAGCCGCTCGCCGAGTGGGAGCGCGACCTGCTCGAGGGCGACAAGAAGGCCGAGGGGTCGACGGCCGCCGAGGAGCCGGCCGCCGCCGAGAAGCCGGCGGAGACCGCGTCTGCCGAGGGCGACGCCGCTGCCGAGGCTCCGGCCTCCGGCGCCGAGCAGGCCTGACGCACAGCTGACGGCTGCTGACGGCGGGGGTCCACCGGCCCCCGCCGTCCACCCGTAGATCAATCGACTTTTCGAGATCGGGAAGAGATTCCAGACCATGGCGAACTTCACCGCCGCTGATGTCAAGAAGCTCCGTGAGCTCACCGGCGCCGGCATGATGGACTGCAAGAAGGCGCTGGACGAGGCGGAGGGCAACGTCGACAAGGCCGTCGAGATCCTGCGCGTCAAGGGCCAGAAGGGTGTCGCCAAGCGCGAGGGCCGCAGCGCCGAGAACGGTGCTGTCGTCTCTCTCCTCGCCGACGACAAGTCCTCCGGTGTGCTGGTCGAGCTGAAGTGCGAGACCGACTTCGTCGCCAAGGGCGACAAGTTCGTCGGCGTCGCCGATGCCATCGCCGCCCACATCGCCAAGACCTCCCCGGCCGACCTCGAGGCGCTGCTCGCCTCCGAGATCGAGCCCGGGAAGACCGTCCAGGCGTTCGTGGACGAGGCCAACGCCACCCTCGGCGAGAAGATCGTCCTCGACCGCTTCGCGCAGTTCACCGGCGGCTACGTCGCCGCTTACATGCACCGCACCAGCCCGGACCTCCCGCCGCAGGTGGGCGTCCTGGTCGAGCTGGACAAGGAGAACGCCGAGGTCGCCAAGGACGTCGCGCAGCACATCGCCGCCTTCGCCCCGAAGTACCTCACCCGTGAGGACGTTCCGGCCGAGACCGTCGAGAACGAGCGCCGCGTCGCCGAGGCCACCGCTCGCGAGGAGGGCAAGCCGGAGGCTGCCCTGCCGAAGATCGTCGACGGTCGCGTCAACGGCTTCTTCAAGGAGAACGTGCTGGTCGACCAGCCGTTTGCCAAGGACAACAAGAAGACCGTCCAGAAGGTGCTGGACGAGGCCGGCGCCACGCTGAAGCGCTTCGCCCGCTTCCGCGTCGGCGTCTGAGTCCGTACAGCTCCGTTCAGCGACGGAATACGCCCGACCCGCTAGGGTCGAGTGCAGTCGGCCGCTACGCCGGACGACCGCAGATGTGACGAGGAGGCCATTGCCGCAGAGGGCTCAACACGACCCCAGCCGGCAATGGCCTTCTTGTATGTGCACGAGGAGATCCCCATGAATCAGGGCGCCGACAAGAACGACAAAAGCGACCACACGAGCAAGGGCCGCCGCTTCCTGCTCAAGCTGTCCGGTGAGGCATTCGCGGGCGGTGGAGGCCTGGGCGTCGATCCTGACGTCGTGCAGAAGATGGCGCGTGAGATCGCTGCGGTGGTCCGGGAGGGTGCGCAGATCGCCGTTGTCGTCGGCGGCGGCAACTTCTTCCGCGGCGCCGAACTGCAGCAGCGCGGCATGGACCGGGCGCGCTCCGACTACATGGGCATGCTCGGCACGGTCATGAACTGCCTCGCCCTCCAGGACTTCTTGGAGCGGGAGGGCATCCAGTCCCGGGTTCAGACCGCCATCACCATGGGGCAGGTCGCGGAGCCGTACATCCCGCTGCGGGCCGTACGGCACCTGGAGAAAGGCCGCGTCGTCATCTTCGGCGCGGGTATGGGCATGCCCTACTTCTCCACGGACACCACCGCCGCCCAGCGTGCCCTGGAGATCGATGCCGAGGCGCTGCTCATGGGCAAGAACGGTGTGGACGGGGTCTACGACTCCGACCCGAAGGTGAACCCGGACGCGGTGAAGTTCGACGCCCTGGAGTACAGCGAGGTGCTCGCCCGGGGTCTGAAGGTCGCCGACGCCACCGCCATCAGCCTGTGCATGGACAACAAGCTTCCGATCCTCGTCTTCGAACTGCTCGCCGAGGGCAATATCGCGCGCGCCGTGAAGGGTGAGAAGATCGGCACGCTCGTGAGTGACGAGGGAACCCGGGTCTGACCGTTGGCGATTCCCGGCCGTACGGACAGCCCGGCACGGGGATGGACAACGGCCTGCCGGTTCGGACACCGTGCAGGAGAAGACGCACGCAGGGGCGAGGCTGTGCTCACAACGAAGACCAGGAGCAAGTGGTGATCGAAGAGATCCTCCTCGAGGCCGAGGAGAAGATGGAGAAGGCCGTCGTGGTCGCCAAGGAGGACTTCGCCGCGATCCGCACCGGGCGTGCGCACCCGGCGATGTTCAACAAGATCGTGGCGGACTACTACGGTGCCCTGACGCCGATCAACCAGCTGGCGTCGTTCTCGGTGCCCGAGCCGCGGATGGCCGTGGTGACCCCGTTCGACCAGAGCGCGCTGCGCAACATCGAGCAGGCGATCCGCGACTCGGACCTGGGCGTGAACCCGTCCAACGACGGCAGGATCATCCGGGTGGTGTTCCCGGAGCTCACCCAGGAGCGCCGCAAGGAGTACATCAAGGTCGCCAAGGCCAAGGGCGAGGACGCGAAGATCTCGATCCGCAGCGTCCGCCGTAAGGCCAAGGAGTCCATCGACAAGCTCATCAAGGACGGCGAGGTCGGCGAGGACGAGGGCCGCCGCGCCGAGAAGGAGCTCGACGACACCACCGCGAAGTACGTCGCGCAGGTGGACGAGCTGCTCAAGCACAAGGAAGCCGAGCTGCTCGAGGTCTGATGAACGACTCTTCCTGGGGCGCCCCGCCACGCCTCGGCTACGGCGGACCGCCCGACCAGGGGCCTGCCCCGGCGGGTCCCCTGCATGGGGCGGACGACGCGGCGCAGACTCGGCCCATGCCCATCGTGCCCGACGCAGGCGGAGACCAGGACGACCGTGACCGGGGGGCCGCTCGGCCGAGCGGCCCCTCGCCGCAGCCGTCTGAGCAGCGGTCGCGGAAGAAGCGCGCGGGTCGCGATCTGCGCGCGGCGATAGGTGTCGGGGTCGGCCTGGGTGCCGTCATCATCGCCGCGCTGTTCATCGTCAAGGCCGTCTTCGTCGTTGTGATCGCCGCAGCGGTCGTCGTCGGCCTGTGGGAGCTGTCTTCCCGGCTCAAGGAGCAGAAGGGCATCCGGATCCCGCTGGTGCCGCTCGCGGTCGGCGGCGTCGCCATGGTCGTCGCCGGGTACGTGCGGGGCGCCGAAGGCGCGTGGGTGGCGATGGCCCTCACCGCGCTCGCGGTGCTGGTCTGGCGTATGACAGAGCCGCCCGAGGACTATCTGCGCGATGTCACCGCCGGTGTCTTCGCGGCCTTCTACGTGCCGTTCCTCGCCACCTTTGTGGCGCTCATGCTGTCCGCGGAGGACGGCCCCTGGCGCGTTCTGATCTTCCTGCTGCTGACCGTCGTCAGCGACACCGGTGCGTACGCGGTCGGCTGGCGTTTCGGCAAGCACAAGCTCGCGCCGCGCATCAGCCCCGGCAAGACCCGCGAGGGGCTGATCGGGGCGGTGGTCTTCGCGATGGCGGTCGGCGCGCTGTGCCTGCAGTTCCTGATCGACGGCGGTGTCTGGTGGGAGGGGCTGCTGCTCGGTCTGGCGGTCGCCATCAGCGCGACCCTCGGCGACCTGGGTGAGTCCATGATCAAGCGGGACCTGGGGATCAAGGACATGGGCAAGCTGCTGCCCGGCCACGGCGGGATCATGGACCGGCTGGACTCCCTGCTGCCCACCGCTCCCGTCGCCTGGCTGCTGCTCGTGATCTTCGTCGGCTCAGGCTGAACTCGGGGCGTCCTGGCTGCCCGGTATCCGTCGGGGTCCGCTCCCTCGCGCGGTAGGGCCCCTTCGTACGTCCGAGGGCACTGGGTTACGCCGCAGGGGCGATGATCGATCCCGTTTTGGGGGATATGTCACGGGTACCCCGAGGGGCGTTTCGACGAGGAGGCGCCCATGGAGTACGACGAGTTCATTCGGTTGGTGGCTCAGCGGGCCCATGTGCCGGAGGAGCAGGCAACGGCGCTGACGCGCGCGACGACGCTGACGCTCGCCGAGCGGATCACCGGTGGCGAAGCCCGTGATCTGGCCGAAGTACTTCCCCCCGAGGTAGCCCCGCCGCTGATCCCGCCGGAGGACGTGGCGCAGAAATTCGGCGTCGACGAATTCGTGCGGCGCGTGAGCGAGCGCGCGGGCACCGACGAGACGGTGGCGCGCCGGGGGGTGGCGGCGGTGTTCATGACGCTGCACGACGCTGTGCCGGGCAAGGAATTCCAGGACGTCATGGACCAGTTGCCGAACGAGTTCCAGAACATTTAGGCCCTGCGTCCGTCATCGCGGTGCGCGCATGCCGTGCTGCCGGGCGGAGGCGTACGGCTCGCCGGGCGCAGGTGTCGGGATGAGGTCCGCGGCGGCGAGGGCGGGTTTCCACGGCCCGGCGAAACCGGCATCGCCGTCACGGATTCGTCACGGACTCAGGCCTCCAGCAGTGGCAGACCGGGCAGCACCTTCTCGATGGTGATGGGGAAGTCGCGCACGCGCACGCCGGTGGCGTTGAACACCGCGTTCGCGACCGCCGCGCCGGCCCCGCAGATTCCCAGCTCACCGACGCCCTTCGCGCCAAGGACGTTGGCCTTGTCGTCGAACCCGTCAAGGACGACGGCGTCGACGTAGGGGACGTCGGCGTGGACCGGCACCAGGTACTGCGCGAAATCGCGGTTGACGAAGGCGCCGGATCGCGGGTCGACGACGGCCTCTTCCTCGAGGGCCGCACCGACTCCCCAAATCATGCCGCCGATCAGCTGCGAGCGGGTCGTCTTCGGGTTGAACACGCGGCCCACCGAGAACACGCCGAGCATCCGCCTCAGACGGATCTCGGCGGTGTCCGCGTCGACCCCCACTTCGGCGAAATGGGCCCCGTAGGTGTTGATCGAGTAGGCCGTGTAGTTCGGATCATCGCCCATGAAGCGGGTCCCGCCCTCCGCCTCCACACCTTCGGGATGGCTGCGTGCGACGATCTCGCTCACTGCCTCGGACGCGCCGCCGATACCCACGTTGCCATCGGAGAACACGGCGTCTGCTGGGTCGAGGCCGTGCAGCGGAGAGCGCGTGTCGCTGCCCGCCGCGACCAGCACCTTCTCGCGCAGGGCCAGGCACGCCCGATGCACCGCGGTGCACGAATTGGTGGCGCCCCACGAGGCCCCGGACCCCCAGCTGGAGGGAAGATCGGACCGCCCGAGCTCGATCCGCACCCGATCGGGCGAGAGCCCGAGGCCGTCAGCCGCGACCTGGGTCAGGATGGTGTAGGTACCGGTGCCGATGTCGGTCATGTCCGTCTGGACGACGGCGGTGCCGTCGGCCTCCAACCGTACGCGCACCGCGGTCGGCCCTTGGAAGTGCCCGCGGATGGCGGCCGACATGCCGTAGCCGACCAGCCATCGCCCGTCGCGCACGCTCGCCGGGGCGGCGGGGCGGTGCTCCCAGCCGAACCGGCGCGCACCTTCGCGCAGACACTCGACCAGGTGCCGGTCGCTGTACGGCACATCCCGCTCGGGATCGACGGTGGGCTCGTTGCGGATCCGCAGCTCGACCGGGTCCATATCGAGCGCATGGGCCAGCTCGTCCATCGCCGACTCGACCGCGAGCATGCCCGGCGCCTCGCCCGGTGCGCGGACGTCCGTCCCGCGCGGCAGGTCGAGCGGCGCCAGCCGGTGACTGGTCAACCGGTGGGGCGCCGCGTAGAGGCTGCGGGTCGTGGCGGCGGTCTGCTCGGCGTACTCCACGTCGGGGTTCGTGTGCATGGTGACGTCATGGGCGATCGCAGCCAGCCGTCCGTCCTGCCCCGCGCCCAGCCGAACCCGCTGGCTGGATGTGGGGCGCATGCCGACGAGCTGGAAGATCTGCTGCCGGGTCATCGCGATCTTGACCGGTTGGCGCAACGCGCGAGCGGCGAGCGCTGCCAGGATCGTCTCGGAATGGACGCCCAGCTTGGACCCGAATCCCCCGCCGACGAAGGGGGTGACAATGTGAACCCGCGCCGGGTCGATCCCCAGTGTGCTGGCGATCGAGGTCTGCGCCGCATCGACGATCTGGCAGCTGACGTAGACGACCAGGTCCTCGTCACGCGGTTCCACCACACATGCGTGCGGTTCCATCGGCATCGAGAACTCGTACGGCGTCGTGTAGTACTGGTCGATCCTGACGTCCGCGCTGTCGAACCCGGCATCGAAATCGCCCACCGCGGTGTCGGTGGGGAGACCGGCATTGACCACCTTCGGGATGTACACCTCGTCTTCCTGCTCGGCAAAGTTGAAACGTCCACGCCCGCTGGTGTATTTGACTTCGATGAGATCGGCCGCCGCACGGGCCTGCTCGAGGGCCGTGGCGACGACGAGTGCCACCGGCTCGCCGTAATGGTGAATGTCGGGGCCGGTCAGCACCGGCTGGGCGCGCCAGTACTCGAACGGAATCGACTCATCGCGAGTGCCTTGCGCCGGGGCATTGAGATGGGTCATGACCATGTGCACGCCGGGCGCGCGTTCGGCGCTCTCCGTGTCGATCCGGGTGATACGGCCCTTGCCGATCGTCGCCCCGACGATGGAACCGTAGAGCGGCTGGCCGGCCTCCCATTGCTCGTAGGCATAAGTGGCCCGGCCGGCGACCTTCGACGGGCCGTCGACGCGGTTCAGAGCTTGCCCGATCATGCCGCCTCCTCAGCTCGCCCGGGCCACTTGCGCCAGCGTGCGGCACAGCGTGCGCTTGGCCAGCTCGATCTTGAAGTCGTTGTGCCCCTGCCCGACCGCGTCGCGCATCGCCGCCTCGGCGGCGGCGTGATAGGTGGCCATCGTGGCCGGACGGCCGGTCAACGCGGCCTCCGCCTCGACGGACCGCCACGGCTTGTGCGCGACACCGCCGAACGCCACCCGCGCCTCACTGATCGTTCCCTGATCGGTCGAGACGACAGCCGCCACGGAGACCAGCGCGAACTCGTACGACGCCCGGTCGCGCACCTTGCGGTACTTCTGCCGGCCCGGCGGGGGCGGGGGCAGGAGGACGCCCGTGATCATCTCGCCCGGCCTCAGCACGTTCTCGATGTGCGGCGTGTCGCCCGGCAGCCGGTAGAAGTCCGTGATGGCGACGCGGCGCACCTCCTGATCGGCGCCGAGCAGCTCGATCTCCGCATCCAGTGCGGTCAACGCGACGGCCATGTCCGAGGGGTGGGTGGCGATGCAGGAGTCGCTGGCTCCGAGGATCGCGTGTATCCGGTTGAACCCGCCGATCGCCGAGCATCCGGAGCCGGGATCGCGCTTGTTGCAGCCCGCGGCGGTGTCGTAGAAGTACGGGCAGCGAGTGCGCTGCACCAGGTTTCCGCCGGTGGACGCCTTGTTGCGCAACTGGCCCGATGCGCCGGACACCAGCGCCTCCGACAGCACCGGATAGCGGGTGCGTACGCGGGCGTCGGCGGCCACCTCGGAGTTCGCCGCCTGGGCGCCGATGCGCAGTCCGCCGTCCGGGAGTTCCTCGATGTCCCGCAGCGGAAGCCGGCTGATGTCGACCAGATGGCTGGGCTTCTCGATGCCGAGCTTCATCAGGTCGAGCAGATTGGTGCCGCCGCTGATGAACTTCGCGCCGTCTTTGGACACCGCGGCAACGGCGGCTTGCGCGTCCGTCGCTCGCTCGTAGGTGAACGGCCTCATTCCGGGCCCCCTTCCGCGGTGCTGCCGCGGATGGCCGCGACGATGTTCGGATAGGCGGCGCACCGGCAGATGTTGCCGCTCATCCGCTCGCGGATCTCCTCGTCGGTCAACGCGACCTGCGGCGCGGACACGTCAGCCGTGGCGTGGCTGGGCCAGCCCGCCTCCACCTCGGCGAGCATGCCGACGGCCGAACAGATCTGGCCTGGTGTGCAGTAGCCGCACTGGAAGCCGTCGTTCTCGACGAAGGCGCGTTGCATGGGGTGCAGGGCATCGGGGTCGCCCAGGCCTTCGATCGTGACGATCTGGTCGTCCTCGTGCATCACGGCGAGCGTCAAGCAGGAGTTGACGCGCCAGCCGTTGATCAGCACGGTGCAGGCGCCGCACTGCCCGTGGTCGCACCCTTTCTTGGTGCCGCTCAGGCGCAGATGTTCGCGCAGTGCGTCGAGCAGCGAGGTCCGCGGATCGACCTCAAGCTGCCGCACCTGATCGTTGACGCTCAGCCTGATCGTCGAGAGTCCGGCCGTCTCGCCCTGGGTCCGCCCCATGGCGCCGGTATCGGAATCGCTCATCACGGCCCGCCTTCTTAGCCAGGTGCGGGTTCCGGCTGGGAATGCGTCGCCACATTCGGGCGCGCTCCTCCCTCCCAGCGTCTCGCGAAAGCCGTCGCCCCGCGCGTCGGAAGGCGGACGCCGGGCTGCCCGCAAGGTCCCCGGTGCCGCTCATCGCGCGGCCTGGCGTATCACGACACAGGTAGGCCGCGCCAACAGCTAGACCAATCCGAACGATGAGCATCGAGAGCGGCTTGGTGGGCGAAGAGTCGCAAGTCAGCGAGTCGTACGAGTGGCACGCCAGTCGATTTGCGCCGGGTTTGCTTCGGCCCCGGACGCGCGTTTGCAGCCTGGTGGAGGAAGATGCCGGCTGCGGAAGCAATCGGGTCGGTGTGATTGATCGCCTCTGACATCTTCGATAGTCGATGGCCCTGCGGTCTGCCATCGACTGCTGGGCCGTCTCTGGGCCGTGCGCGGTTGGCCAACGGTGATCAGAGGACCACCGGGGGTGACCGTTCGCGCACCACTGCGGCCTGGGCCGCTCCTGGCGATCTGCGACACTGGACGGACCATGCCTGCACCCGGAGAACTCACTTTCGTCGCGCCGCGCGGAGCCAAGAAGCCCCCGCGGCACCTTGCTGATCTCACGCCCGCCGAGCGCCGCGAAGCCGTGGCCGCCCTCGGCGAGAAGCCGTTCCGGGCCGGCCAGGTGTCGCGGCACTACTTCGCCCGCTACGCCCACGACCCGGCGGACTGGACCGACATCCCGGCGGCGGCCCGCGAGAAGCTGGCGAGTGAGCTGCTGCCCGACCTGATGTCCGTGGTGCGGCACATCTCCTGCGACAACGACACGACCCGCAAGACGCTGTGGCGGCTCTTCGACGGCACGCTCGTCGAGTCCGTGCTTATGCGCTATCCGGACCGGGTCACCATGTGCATCTCCTCGCAGGCGGGCTGCGGCATGAACTGCCCGTTCTGTGCCACCGGCCAGGCCGGCCTCGACCGCAACCTGTCCACCGCCGAGATCGTGCACCAGATCGTCGACGGCATGCGGGCGCTGCGCGACGGACAGATCCCTGGAGGCCCGGCGCGGCTGTCCAACATCGTCTTCATGGGCATGGGCGAGCCGCTGGCCAACTACAACCGCGTCGTCGGCGCCATCCGTCGCCTCACCGACCCCGAGCCCGACGGTCTCGGGCTCTCGCAGCGCGGCATCACCGTCTCGACGGTCGGCCTGGTCCCCGCGATGCTGCGGTTCGCCGACGAGGGCTTCAAGTGCCGCCTCGCGGTCTCTCTCCACGCGCCCGACGACGAACTGCGCGACACCCTCGTACCGGTCAACACCCGCTGGAGGGTGCGCGAGGTTCTCGACGCGGCCTGGCAGTACGCCGAGAAGTCCGGCCGCCGGATCTCCATCGAGTACGCCCTGATTCGGGACATCAACGACCAGGCGTGGCGCGGCGACCTGCTCGGGCGTCTCCTCAAGGGGAACCGGGTGCACGTCAATCTCATCCCGCTCAACCCGACGCCCGGTTCGAAGTGGACGGCCTCCCGGCCGGAGGACGAGAAGGCATTTGTCGCGGCCATCGAGGCGCATGGTGTGCCCGTGACCGTACGGGACACCCGCGGTCAGGAGATCGACGGCGCCTGCGGGCAGCTCGCCGCTTCCGAGCGTTGACAGGTCAGGTATCGTCTGATCGAACAAATACACATTCCGACAGGGGAGCGCACAGCGCTGAGAGTGCGGCAGTGTCATCGACAAGACGCTGTCGCAGACCCTCGAACCTGAACCGGGTCATACCGGCGTAGGAAGTTCGGTCACCACTCAAGCTGCCCTGCCCTGCCCGGCCACCGCTCATCAAGCGCCGGGCGGGGCACGCGCCTTCTCCTGGCCTCCCAGGAGGAAACTTGTGAGCACCACCACGAAGCGCCTGCGGACCGCCGCCCTTGCCCTCGCCGCCGCACTGGGCACCTCGACCCTCGCGGCCTGCGGCGGCTCGGGCGAATCCGCGGACAACAGCGGCCAGTCGAAGACGGTCACGCTGGTCAGCCACGACTCGTTCGCTGCCTCCAAGTCCGTCCTGAAGCAGTTCACCAAGGAGACCGGCTACAAGGTCAAGGTGCTGCGCGGCGGTGACGCCGGCGCGGCCGTGAACCAGGCCGTTCTCTCCAAGGGCAACCCGCAGGGCGACGTCTTCTTCGGCATCGACAACACGCTGCTCTCCCGCGGGCTCGACAACGGCCTGTTCACCCCGTACGAGGCCAAGGGCCTGGACCAGGTGCCCGAGAAGCTGCAACTCGACGCGAAGCAGCACCGCGTCACCCCGATCGACTTCGGCGACATCTGCGTCAACTACGACCGCAAGTACTTCGCCGACAAGAAGCTGGCCCCGCCGAAGACCCTCGACGACCTGACCAAGCCGGCGTACAAGAACCTGCTTGTCACCGAGAACGCCGCCACCTCATCCCCTGGCCTGGGCTTCCTTCTCGCCACCGCCGCGGCCCACGGCGATCAGGGCTGGCAGGGCTACTGGAAGAAGCTCAAGGCCAACGGCGTCGAGGTGGTCGACGGTTGGGAGCAGGCCTACTACGACCGCTTCTCCGGCTCGGGCGGCGGCAAGGGCAAGGGCGACAAGCCGCTGGTGGTCTCGTACGCCTCCAGCCCGCCCGCCGAGGTGCTGTCCCTGAAGCCGCAGCCGGGGCAGGCCCCGACCGGGGTCGCGACCGGTACCTGCTTCCGGCAGATCGAGTTCGCCGGACTGCTCAGCGGCGCCAAGAACAGGGAAGGCGGCCAGGCGCTGCTGGACTTCCTGCTGAGCAAGAGCTTCCAGGAGGACATGCCGCTGAACATGTTCGTCAACCCCGCGCGCAAGGACGCGAAGCTGCCGGAGATCTTCACCAAGTACGGCGCGACCATCGAGGACCCGGCGACCATGGCCCCTGACAAGATCGCCAAGAACCGTGAGCAGTGGATCAAGACGTGGTCCTCGCTCGTCCTGAAGTAGCGGCAGCCGAGAGTGCCGCGGCGCCTTCCAAGGGCACCGCGGCGCTCAAGGGGACCGTGGCGCGGCTCGGCCTGATGGCCGTACCCGTCGCCTTCTTCGCCCTCTTCTTCGCCTACCCGGTGGCCTCGATCGTCGAGCGCGGCCTGCGACCCGCCGGGACATGGCAGTTCGGCCGAATCCGCGAGGTCCTGTCCGACCCGGACGTCCTGCACGTGCTGTGGTTCACCACCTGGCAGGCCGCCGCCTCCACCGCGCTCACCCTGGCACTCGCGCTCCCCGGCGCATACGTCTTCGCCCGGTTCGCCTTCCCCGGAAAGCAGTTGCTGCGGGCGTTCGTGACCGTGCCGTTCGTGCTGCCGACCGTCGTCGTCGGATCGGCGTTCCTGGCGTTGGTGGGGCGCGGCGGGCTGCTGGACGAGCTGTGGGGCGTACGGCTCGACACCCGTGTGTGGGCCATCCTGCTCGCACACGTCTTCTTCAACTACGCGGTGGTGGTCCGTACGGTCGGGGGGCTGTGGGCCCAGCTCGATCCCCGGCAGGAGGAGGCGGCGCGGGTCCTGGGCGCCGGCCGGTTCACCGCCTGGCGCCGCGTCACACTGCCCGCGCTGGCGCCCGCCGTGGCCGCCGCGGCGCTCATGGTCTTCCTGTTCACCTTCACTTCCTTCGGGGTCGTCCAGATTCTCGGCGGCCCGCGGTATTCCACCCTGGAAGTGGAGATCTACCGGCAGACCGCCCAGCTGCTCGATTTGCCGACGGCCGCCGTGCTCACCCTTGGCCAGTTCGCGGCCGTCGCCGCGCTGCTCGCGGTGCACGCGCGGACCGTACGGCGCCGTGAGACCGCCCTGAAGCTGGTGCCCGCGGAGCAGACGGCCCGGCGGCCACGGGGTGCGTCCCAATGGGCCCTGCTGGGCAGCGTGCTGGCCGTGATCGCGCTGCTGCTTCTGCTGCCTCTGGTCGTGCTGGCCGAGCGCTCCCTGGCCGGACCGGACGGATACGGGTTCGGCTACTACCGCGCCCTGGGGTCCGCGCCCGACGGGGGGACCTTCGTCGTCCCCCCGCTGCAGGCCGTCTGGAACTCCCTCGAGTACGCCGCCGCCGCGACCGCGATCGCCCTTGTCGTCGGCGGACTCGCCGCGGCCGCCCTGACCCGCCGCGCGGGCAGGCTCGTACGGGGCTTCGATGCGCTGCTGATGCTGCCGCTGGGCACCTCCGCCGTGACCGTCGGCTTCGGATTCCTCATCACGCTCGACGAACCGCCGCTGGATCTGCGCTCCTCGTGGATCCTGGTGCCGCTGGCCCAGGCCCTGGTCGGGGTGCCGTTCGTCGCCCGCACCATGCTGCCGGTCCTGCGTGCGGTGGACGCCCGGCTGCGGGAGGCGGCAGCGGTGCTGGGCGCCTCCCCGCTGCGGGCGTGGCGCGAGGTGGACCTGCCCCTGGCCCGCCGGGCCTTGGGTGTCGCCGCGGGCTTCGCCTTCGCCGTCTCGCTGGGCGAGTTCGGGGCCACGGTCTTCATCGCGCGGCCCGACAACCCGACTCTGCCGGTCGCCGTCGCCCGGTTCCTGGGCCGCGCCGGAGAGCTCAACTACGGGCAAGCGATGGCGCTGAGCACGATTTTGATGCTGGTGTGCGCGGGCTCCTTGCTGGTGCTCGAGCATCTGCGCCCCGACCGTTCGGGAGAGTTCTGAATGGCCATGTTGCGACTGGACGGTGTGACCGTCCGCTTCGGCGACCGTACGGCGCTGGACGCGGTGGACCTGGAGGTCGACGAGCACGAGACGGTGTGCGTTCTGGGGCCCAGCGGGAGCGGCAAGTCCACGCTGCTGCGGGTGGTCGCCGGGCTTCAGCAGGCCCAGGCCGGCCGGGTCATGCTCGCGGGCCGCGACCAGTCGGGCGTGCCCACGCACCGGCGCGGGGTGGGGCTGATGTTCCAGGACCACCAGCTCTTTCCGCAGCGGGACGTCGGCGGCAACATCGCCTTCGGGCTGCGTATGCGGGGGGCGCGCCGCGCGGAGGCCGAGCGCACGGTCGCCGAACTGCTCGACCTGGTCGGTCTGCCGGGCGCGCAGCGGCGGTCGGTCGCCGCCCTGTCCGGCGGTGAGCAGCAGCGGGTCGCCCTCGCCCGCTCCCTGGCGCCGCGGCCGAAGCTGCTGATGCTGGACGAGCCGCTGGGGCAGCTCGACCGCAGCCTGCGGGAGCGGCTGGTCGTCGAGCTGCGCGGGCTGTTCCGCCGGCTGGGGACGACAGTCCTCGCGGTCACCCATGACCAGGGCGAGGCGTTCGCGCTGGCCGACCGGGTGGTGGTGATGCAGGGCGGCCGGATAGCCCAGGCCGGCACGCCACTTGAGGTCTGGCGGCGGCCCGCTTCGGAGTTCGTGGCCCGCTTCCTCGGCTTCGACAACGTGGTGGAGGCCACCGTGCACCAGGACGCCGCCGACACCCCGTGGGGCAAGGTGCCGATGCCGGACGGCTCGCCACAGGGACCGTGCCGTCTGCTGATCCGCCCGGCCGGGGTACTGCTGACCTCGGTGTCCGACGGCCTGCCCTGCACGGTGGCTGGGCGCACCTTTCGCGGCAACCATGTCGCGCTCATGCTCCAGCCCGAGAACGCACCGCGGCTGGAGGCGGCGTGCGCGCTGCACGACGCGCCGCCGGAGGGCGCGACCGTGGGCGTCACGTTCGCCGCGCGGGACGTGGTGGTGCTCGACAGCACCGGACCCGCTCCCGCGGGCACCCCGTCTCGCGGTGACGGGCAGTGAGGTGAGCCGGTTCAGTACTGCAGCGGGCCCGCGGCCAGTACCGCGACCATCCAGGTGATCGGCGTCAGTACGGCCACGAGCACGGCGGCGCGCAGCGCAGCCGCCTGACGCAGGAGTACCGACGGGGTCCCGGCCCGCAACAGCGCCAACGTCGTCTCGCGCCGCGCGGCCTTGGCCTCCAGCGCCGCGGTGAACACTGTCGCGGTGGCACACGCCATCACCAGCGCCGCGCCGAGTCCCGTGAACGGTCCGAAGGGTGGGCTGCCCGTCGAGTCCAGCCCTGTGCCGTACAGCCGGACCGCTGCCACACCGGCAGCGGCGACAGCGCACAGCACACCGAGCGGGCGCCCGAGCCGCTGCGCCTCCTCCTGCAGTACGCGTCCGGACAGCAGCCGTACCGCGCCCGGCTGCCCCGCCGCCAGCAACCTGCCGCACAGGTGGGTGAGGCCGGGACAGCCCAGCACCAGACCGGTCGCGATCAGCACCCAGCCGGCGATCACACCCGGCTGGATGGTGTCCAGGCGCCCGGGCAGCGGCAGCAGTCCCTCAGAGGACGTGGGGGGCGCGACACGGCGCGCATACGCCCCCAGTGCGAGCCCCGCCGCCGTCAGCGCGACTCCCCAGGGGAGGGCCGTGGATACGGGCGGCGCACCGGCAGGGGCGCTGGGGGCGTCCGTTGCCGACTGCTCCGGCCGCGGCCGCATCGCGATCGCCGCCGCCGCGGCTGCCATGGCAGGCACCACCGCGAGCAGGGTGACGACGGCCGCGAAGGGCAGCGTTTTTCCCGCGCCGAGCAGATCCGCCGCGGCGCCGGTGTACGGCAGCGCGCCGCCGAAGTCCCCGCGCAGGTGCAGAAAGACGAGCAGGGCCAGCACGCTGCCGAACGTGCAGGAGACCGCGGTCGACACGGCCGCCAGCATGGCCAGCAGTACCGGCCCGAGACCGGCGGAGGACAGGCCGGGCTGCGGGCGGGCAGCCGGATCCGTACGGGCGACGGCGACGGCCAGCTGCACCGCTGCCGCCAACGGCACCGCGCACCACAGCAGGCGCGCGGCCGACCCGGCCGCCTCCTGCGGATGGCTGGCCGCGTAGCCCAGGGTGCACAGCAACAGCAGGCCGACCCCTGCGGACGCACCGGCGACCATCAGCCGCCGCAGCTGGACGAGGGGGTGGGCGCCGCGGGCTAGACGGAGAGCGAGCACGCCGCCCTGCCCTCCGCGTCGGGCACCGGGATGCCGGCCACCCGGCGGCCGTCGACCAGTGCGATCGTGCGGTCCGCCAGCTTGGCCACCTCAGTGTCGAGGGTGGCCAGTACGACGGTGATGTCGTGCGAGCGGGCCGCGTTGGTCAGGGTGCGCAGCACCTGCGTACGGTCGGGGAGGTGCAGCGGGGCTGAGGGTTCGTCGGCGAACAGCACCGACGGCTTGGCGGTGAGCGCGCGGGCGATGGCGATGCGCTGGCGCTGCGCCTGGAGGAGTGCGGCGGGGCGCTTGCGGGCGCAGTCGCCGACATCCAGCCGTTCCAGCCATTCGAGGGCGGCAGCCCGCGCGGCCCGGTGCGGGATGCCCCGCACCAGCAGGGGGAGCGCGGCGTTCTCCCAGCCGGTCAGTTCGGGCACCAGCCGCGGCTCGGGGTCGATCCAGCCGAAGCGGTCCCGGCGCAGCCGCTCGCGGGCGAGAGCACTGAGGGGGTGCACCGGAGCGCTGTTGAACCACACTTCACCGCTCTGCGGGACGAGCTGGCCCGAAAGGCACTGCAGCAGTGTGGTCTTGCCGCTGCCGCGTGGTCCGGTGACGGCGAGGATCTCGCCCTCACGGACGCCGACGGAGACGCCGGCGAGCGCGGGGGAGCCGCTGTGCGAGCAGTGCAAGGAGCGTGCCCAGAGCACGTCGTTGTCCGGCGGGGCCACCATGGCGAACACCTCGGCTTACCTACGTCAGTCCGTTCCCCTGGCCGGGTGAACGAACACGAGGCCAATCGGTCACTGGCACCGTAGGTGGCAGGCGGCTGCGGAGGGTGCGCACGGGGCGGCCGGGCGCCCAGGTTCCTCCTAACGGGCTCACCGGATCGCCTCAGCATGGCGGCGCTCGGTGGAGCGCCCGGGCGGAGCGCTCGCGCCTGCCGTCCGGGCGGGGCGCCCTCAGGCAGGGTCGCCGAGATGGGTCGGGGCGAACATGCGCAGCAAGGCCGGAAGGACCACGACGGAGGGGCCGGGCGCGGCCAGCGCCGCCGCCAGATCCTCGCTCAGCCGCTCGGGGAAGGTCCGTACCGCGGGCACGCCGAAGGACTCGGCGAGCGCCACGAAGTCCGGGCGGGCGAGCTCGGTGGCGGTTGCCTCCCCGAAGGTGCCGGTCATGTACTCGCGGAGAATGCCGTAGCCGCCGTCGTCGACGATCAGCCAGGTGACCGGCAGGTCGTACTGCCGGGCGGTGGCCAGCTCGGCGATCGAGTACATCGCGCCGCCGTCGCCCGACACCGCCAGCACCGGGGTCGTACGGTCCGCCGCCGCGGCGCCCAGCGCGGCGGGGAAGCCGTAGCCGAGGCCGCCCGCGCCCTGCGCGGAGTGCATCGCGCCCGCCCGCGGGTCGAAGGCGGACCAGGCCCAGTACGCGAGGATCGTCATGTCCCAGAAGCTGGGGGAGCGGTCCGGCAGCGCGGTGCGGACGGCGGCGAGGACCTGCTGCTCCAGCTGCAGGTCTTGCACGGCGATCCGGTCCCGTACCCGCGCGAGCAGCTCACTCGCCAGCTTCGCGCCGTCCCCCTCGGGTCGCGGTGCGACCGACTCTGCGAGCGCGGCGAGAGCGAGCCGGGCGTCGGCGTGGATGCCCAGAGCCGGATGGTTTGACTCCAGCTTGCCGAGATCCGCCTCGATCTGGATGACCCGGCCGCGCGGCGCGAACGTGTGGTAGTTCGAGGAGAGTTCACCGAGGCCGGAGCCGACGACGAGCAGGACGTCGGCCTCTTCGAGGAAGTCGGTGGTGTGCCGGTCCTCCAGCCAGGACTGCAGGGACAGCCGGTGCTCCCAGGGGAAGGCACCCTTGCCGCCGAACGTCGTGACCACGGGCGCGTCCAACTTCTCGGACAGCGCGCGCAGCTCGGCGTGCGCCCCCGCCCGTACGACGCCGCCGCCGGCCAGGATCGCCGGCCGCTTGGCGTGGTTCAGCAGCCGTACGGCCTCGGTGATCAGCTCCTCCCGGGGCGCGAGCGGACGAGGCGCGGCGGTGAGCGAGCGCACCGGCGGGATTTCGGTCGGGCCCAGCAGCACATCCTGCGGGATCTCCACCCACACCGGTCCGCATGGGGCCTCGAGGGCGGATGCCCAGGCGGCGGCGAGCGCGGAGGGGATCTGGGAGGCCGCACGGACGATGTGTACCGACTTCACCACGTCGCGGAAGGACGCCTGCTGGTCGGTGAGTTCGTGCAGGTAGCCCTTGCGGCCGCCGCCGAGGCCGGCGGTGGGGATCTGGCTGCTGATACCAAGCACCGGGGCGGACGCTGCGGCCGCCTCCTGGAGCGCGGCGAGCGTCATGAGGGCGCCGGGGCCGGTCGAGACCAGCAGCGGAGCGACGCTGCCGGTCACCCGGGCGAAGGCGTCCGCGGCGAAGCCGGCGTTGTTCTCCACCCGCAGGCCGATGTAGTCCAGGCGCGAACGGCGCAGCGCGTCGAAGGTGCCGAGCGCGTGCTGTCCCGGCAGCCCGAAGACGGTGGTCGCGCCGAGGGCGGTCAGGGACTCGACGACCAGGTCGCCACCGTGGCGCTGCGCGCTGCTCATCTATGCGGGCCTTTCTTGGTTGGTGCGGTGCGGCTCCGCGGGGCCGGCCAGATCGAGCCTGCGGAGTGTTGTTCAGCCCCGCCCACCCGCCCCAGTGATGGGGCCAGGTGGGCGGGTGGTCCGGCGCGGTGCGCCGCGCGACCTGTCGGGGGAGTCAGGCCTGGGCGGCACCGGCCGGAGTCGGAGGCGTCGGCGTGACGGGGGTCCACCCGCCCCATGACCATGGGGCGGGTGGCCGGGAATGCTCGCGCCGACGGGCCGTCAGACCTCAGGCGCCGGCCGGGGCCGGAGCCGTCGCCTCGGCGGCCGGCTCCTCGGGCGAGACCTCGCCCGCGAGCCGCTTGCGCCAGGCGTCCAGCACCGCCGCGTCGGTCGGCTTCGTGCTCAGGCTGACCACCACAAACGCCACCAGCGAGGCGAGCAGGCCGTAGTAGATCGGCTCGTTGGCGAGGATGCCCTTCCAGGCCATCAGGGCGATGACGGCCACACCGCCGACCGCGACCGAGGCGAGCGCGCCCGCCACGGTGCCGCGCTTCCACACCAGACCGCCGAGGATCGGCACCAGCAGTCCGCCGACCAGCAGGTTGTAGGCCACGGTCAGCGCCTCGACCACGTTGTTGAGCGAGATGGCGATACCGACCATCGCGATGCCCATGATCAGGATGAAGAGCCGGTTGCCCTTGACCTCGTCGTGCGGCTCCCCGCCGGTCGTGGGCACCACCTTGCCGCGCAGCCGCGACCAGATGTCGTTGTTGGCGACGGTGGCGCAGGCGATAAGGGCACCCGAGGAGGTGGACATCACCGCGGACAGCGCGGCGGCGAGCACAAGTCCCTTGATGCCGATCGGCAGGGCGTCCTTGACGATGGTCGCGAACGCGTCGTCGGCGCTGTCCAGGTGCGGGTAGAGCACCTTGGCCGCCGTACCGATGACGGCACCAGCCACCGCGTAGGCCAGGCAGTACGTGCCGGCGGCGGTACCGCCGAGCTTGGCGACCTTGTCGTTGCGGGCAGTGAAGACGCGCTGCCAGATGTCCTGACCGATGAGCATGCCGAAGGTGTAGATCAGCACATAGGTGAAGACCGTCTGCCCGCCGATGCTCATGGGCGAGAAGTAGTCGTGCGGCAGCTGGGCCTTCATCTCGGCGAAGCCGCCCGCCTTCACGACCGCGATCGGGAGCAGCAGGAGCAGCACACCGATGGTCTTCACGACGAACTGCACCATGTCGGTGAGGGTGATCGACCACATGCCGCCGAGGGTCGAGTAACAGACCACGATCGCGCCGCCGAGGATGATCGCGAGCGTCCGGTCGAGGCCGAAGATGACATCGAAGATGGTCGCGTAGGCGATGGTCGAGGTCACCGCGAGCATGAGGGTGTACGCCCACATGACGACGCCGGAGATCAGACCGGACGAGCCGCCGTAGCGCAGGTCCAGCATCTGGCTGACCGTGTACACCTTCAGCCGGGAGATGCGGGCCGAGAAGAAGATGCTCAGAGCCAGCAGGCCAAGGCCGATGGAGATGACCATCCAGGCGCCGGAGAGCCCGTACTGGTAGCCGAGGCCCACACCGCCGATGGTGGACGCACCGCCCAGGACGATCGCGGCCATGGTGCCGGAGTACATGCTCGGCCCCAGCCGGCGGCCCGCGACCAGGAAGTCGCTCTTGGACTTGGAGCGGCGCATTCCCCACCAGCCCATGGCCAGCATGCCCGCGAGATAGATAACGATGACCGCGTAGTCGACAGCCATGGCCACTCCCCAACCATTCGTGGAGACGGATGTTTATGAGGCACTGACGATAGGTCTCGGCCATGTGGCGGAGAAGTGTACGTTTGCTCCACCATGGAGCCGGGGACAGGACGAAACAGCCATGAGGCATCCGTGAACGACGCCGTACCGCCCACCCCGCCGGTCCTTCTGCGGACCCTGCTGGACCGGGCGGACCTCGGTTTGCGGCAGGTCGCCGGACCGCGCCAGGAAACCCTGGTGTACGCGGTGCACACCAGCGAGATGGACGACCCGGTCCCGTACCTGCTCGGCGGGGAACTGCTGCTCACATCGGGACTGCACCAGGCCGTCGAGGCCGCAGGGCGTGAACCCGCGAAGCCGCAGGAGTCGACCGAGTACTGGGAGCGCTACGTCGCCCGCACCGTGCAGGCGGGAGCGGCCGCGCTCGGATTCGGCGTCGCCCCGGTGTACGCCACCGTCCCGCAGGCACTGATCGATGCGTGCGAAGGGCATGAGCTGCCGCTGGTCGAGGTCCCGCCGCAGACGCCTTTCACGGCCGTCGCCCGAGCCATGTGGCGGGCCATGGACGAGGAGCGGCACCGAGAGCTGACCCGCATCTCCGAAGCCCAGCAATCCCTCGCCCGCGCCGCTGCCGGCGCCAATCCCGTACCGGCGCTGCTGCGGCAGCTGGCCCAGTACCTCGGCGGGTGGGCCGTGCTCCTCGGTCCGGACGGAGCGGAGCTGGCGGCGGCCGGATCGCGGCCACCGCAGGAGGCGCGTACGGAGCTCGCCTCGCTTGCCGCCCGGCTGCGCCGCGGACCGTCCTCCGCGGCAGGCACCGCGGCGGGGCTGCAGCTGACGGCGTACGGCCTGACCGGCCCGGCCGGCTCGGCGGAGGCACGGCCCGCGCTCGGCGTGTGCGCGGAGCGGCGCGAAAGCATCGGCGGGGCGATCGCCGGTGTCGCCGTCGTGCTGCTGTCGCTGCTGACGGCCCCGCGCGCGGCGAGTGTCGACGCGGACCGCTCGGCGGCCCTGGTACGGCTGATGCTCGGCGCGGATCCGGCCCAGGTGGCGCCTCTGCTGACCAGTGCCCTGTCGGGGCCGGCGGCTGCCGGCGAGGGCACCGCCGGGCGGAGTCCGGCAGCCCTGTGGACGGTGGTGCACGGGCGCAGGCGGGGGCGCGCGGCAGCAGGCAATGCGCCATTGGCGGCGGCCGCCCTGTCAGCCGGCCTGGGCACAACCCTGCTCGATCTCAGCGGGGAGGAGTTCCGCGCGATCGTCCCCGGAACGCACGCCGTGGCGGCGCAGCCCGGCTGGACGGTCGGCGTCGGCCCGTCGGTTCCGGTCGAGCAGCTGGCCCGCAGCGACGCCGAGGCCGCGCGGGCGCTGCGCCGGGCCGTCGCCGAGCGGACCCCGCTCGTACGCAGCCGGTCCGACGCCGTGGCCGGGTTCTCCGCGCTGGTCGCCCCGGAGGAGGCGCGGGCCGTGGCCGCCGTGCGCCTCGGCCCGCTCGCCGACTCGCCGGCGCTGCTGGAGACCCTGCGGGTCTGGCTCTCGCTGCACGGCAGCTGGGACCGTACGGCGGTGGCCCTCGGTATCCACCGCAACACCGTCCGCCAGCGGATCGCCCGCGCCGCGGAGCTGCTCGCTACGGATCTGGGCGACCCGGATGTGCGGATGGATCTGTGGTTCGCCCTGAAATGGCTCTGACCCTCCACCGTGGCGGGGAACGGTCGCCACGGGTGAGGGTCGGAGGGTCAGAGCTCCGGGACGCCTGAGCTGCGGCTGGGCGTCAGATCTTCGTCCAGGCCTCGGTGAGGACACCGCGGATGATCTGCTCGATCTCGTCGAAGGTCGACTGGTCGGAGATCAGCGGCGGGGACAGCTGGATGACCGGGTCGCCACGGTCGTCGGCGCGGCAGTACAGGCCGTTCTCGAAGAGCTTCTTCGAGACGAAGCCGTACAGAATGCGCTCGGACTCCTCGTCGTTGAAGGACTCCTTGGTGGCCTTGTCCTTCACCAGCTCGATGCCGTAGAAGAAGCCGTTGCCGCGGACGTCGCCGACGATCGGCAGGTCGTTCAGCTTCGCCAGGGTGCCCAAGAACGCCGCCTCGTTGTCCAGCACGTGCTGGTTCAGGCCCTCGCGCTCGAAGATGTCGAGGTTCGCGAGCGCCACGGCCGAGGAGACCGGGTGGCCGCCGAAGGTGTAGCCGTGCAGGAAGACGTTGTCGCCCTTGAAGAACGGCTCGGCGATGCGGTCGGAGACGATGGCGGCACCGATCGGGGAGTAGCCCGAGGTCATGCCCTTGGCGCAGGTGATGATGTCCGGAACGTAGCCGAACTTGTCACAGGCGAACATCGTGCCGAGGCGGCCGAAGGCGCAGATGACCTCGTCGGAGACGAGCAGCACGTCGTACTGGTCGCAGATCTCGCGAACCCGCTGGAAGTACCCGGGCGGCGGCGGGAAGCAGCCACCGGCGTTCTGCACCGGCTCCAGGAAGACCGCGGCGACGGTCTCGGGGCCCTCGAAGAGGATCTGGGCCTCGATCTGGTCGGCGCACCAGCGGCCGAAGGCCTCGGGGTCGTCGCCGTGGATCGGGGCGCGGTAGATGTTGGTGTTCGGCACCTTGTGCGCACCGGGAACCAGCGGCTCGAAGGGGGCCTTCAGGGCCGGCAGACCGGTGATGGACAGCGCACCCTGCGGGGTGCCGTGGTAGGCGACCGCGCGGGATATGACCTTGTACTTGGTGTGGTTGCCCTTGAGCTTGTGGTACTGCTTCGCGAGCTTCCACGCGGTCTCGACCGCCTCGCCGCCGCCGGTGGTGAAGAAGACCTTGTTCAGGTCGCCCGGGGCGTAGTGCGCCAGGCGCTCGGCCAGCTCGACGGCCTTGGGGTGGGCGTAGGACCACACCGGGAAGAAGGCCAGCTCAGCCGCCTGCTTGGCGGCGACCTCGGCGAGCTCCTGGCGGCCGTGGCCGGCCTGCACCACGAACAGGCCCGCGAGCCCGTCGAGGTACTTCTTGCCCTCGTCGTCGTAGATGTAGGTTCCCTCGCCGCGGACGATCGTCGGCACGGCGGCGTTCTCGTACGACGACATGCGGGTGAAGTGCATCCACAGGTGGTCGTACGCCGTCTTGGAGAGGTCGGCGCTCATGGCTATCTGGTTCCCCAGGTGTAGGTCTGCTTGCGGAGCTTGAGATAGACGAAGCTCTCGGTGGAGCGCACGCCGGGAAGCGTGCGGATCCGCTTGTTGATCATGTTGAGCAGGTGGTCGTCGTCCTCGCAGACGATTTCCACAATGAGGTCGAACGAGCCCGCAGTGATGACCACGTACTCGACCTCATCCATCTCGGTCAGCGCGTCCGCGACCGGATCGAGGTCACCTTCGACGTTGATGCCCACCATCGCCTGCCGCCGGAATCCCACCGTGAGGGGGTCGGTGACGGCGACGATCTGCATCACGCCCTGGTCGAGCAGCTTCTGCACGCGCTGCCGGACGGCGGCTTCGGACAGGCCCACGGCCTTGCCGATCGCAGCGTACGGACGGCGCCCGTCCTCCTGGAGCTGTTCAATGATCGCCAGGGAGACGGCGTCAATCTGCGAGTTGCCGTTCTTGTCATGAGTGGCCACGCAGACCACTGTGCATGAGGACTCGGCAGTCTGGCAACCCTGAATCAATGAAATCCGTTGTTGACCTCATCGCATCTCACTGATTTCGTTGTTCCGGGGTGGCGGGTATGTCGAATGCGTCACCTTCATGATTAGTGTGGTGTCTCACCCATTGGAATCTGCAAGGAGGGGTGGCAAGTGACCACCGAACTGCGTCGTCTGCGCAACTACATCGACGGGGAGTTCCGGGACGCCGCCGACGGGCGTACCACTGAGGTGGTCAATCCGGCCACGGGTGAGGCGTACGCCACGGCACCGCTGTCGGGCGCCGCGGACGTCGACGCCGCCATGGCGGCCGCCGAGGCCGCGTTCCCGGCCTGGCGCGACCTGGTACCCGGCGAGCGCCAGAAGGCCCTGCTGAAGATCGCGGACGCGATCGAGGCGCGGGCCGATGAGCTCGTCGCCGCCGAGTCGGAGAACACGGGCAAGCCGCTGGGCCTCACGGCGTCGGAGGAGATCCCGCCGATGGTGGACCAGATCCGCTTCTTCGCCGGTGCCGCGCGCATGCTGGAAGGCCGCTCGGCCGGCGAGTACATGGACGGGATGACCTCGATCATCCGTCGTGAGCCGGTCGGCGTCTGCGCGCAGGTCGCGCCGTGGAACTACCCGATGATGATGGCCGTGTGGAAGTTCGCCCCGGCGCTCGCCGCGGGCAACACGGTCGTCCTCAAGCCGTCCGACACCACCCCGGCGTCGACGGTCCTGCTCGCCGAGATCCTCGGCGAGATCCTGCCCAAGGGCGTCTTCAACGTCCTGTGCGGCGACCGTGAGACCGGCCGCCTGATGGTCGAGCACAAGACCCCCGCCATGGCCTCCATCACCGGTTCTGTACGGGCCGGCATGCAGGTCGCCGAGAGCGCCTCCAAGGACGTCAAGCGGGTCCACCTGGAGCTCGGCGGCAAGGCACCGGTCGTCGTCTTCGAGGACACCGACATCCCCAAGGCCGTCGAGGACATCTCGGTGGCGGGCTTCTTCAACGCCGGCCAGGACTGTACGGCCGCGACCCGCGTGCTCGTCCACGAGTCCATCCACGACGAGTTCGTCGAGGCGCTCGCCAAGGCCGCCGCCGAGACCAAGACCGGCCGGCCGGACGACGAGGACGTGCTGTTCGGCCCGCTCAACAACGCCAACCAGCTGAAGCAGGTCAGCGGGTTCATCGAGCGCCTGCCCGCCCACGCCAAGGTCGAGACCGGCGGCCACCGCGTCGGTGACAAGGGCTACTTCTTCGCTCCGACCGTCGTCTCCGGCCTCAAGCAGGACGACGAGATCATCCAGAAGGAGGTCTTCGGCCCGGTCATCACCGTCCAGAAGTTCACGGACGAGAAGCAGGCCATCGAGTACGCGAACGGCGTGGAGTACGCCCTCGCCTCCTCGGTGTGGACCAAGGACCACGCGCGTGCGATGCGTATGTCCAAGGCCCTCGACTTCGGCTGCGTGTGGATCAACACCCACATCCCGCTGGTCGCCGAGATGCCGCACGGTGGCTTCAAGAAGTCCGGCTACGGCAAGGACCTTTCGGCGTACGGCTTCGAGGACTACACCCGCATCAAGCACGTGATGACGTCGCTGGACGGCTGACCTTGCTGGCTGCGTAGCTGCCTCGTACGGGCCCCGGGACACAGCCGTGTCCCGGGGCCTGTGCGTATCCGGCCGGGCTGGTGCTCCGTCATCAGCGTGTGATATGGGGAACCTTCGCGGTCAGGGCCGGCGCAGCCCGCGGGCCAGGGTGTGGCCCGCTACGCCCGTGAGTGCGGCGAGCGCGCCTCCGGCCCGGTCCAACCCAGCGGATCTGATCGACCAACGAGCGCTGCTCAGCGGTCGGTTACAGCAGCCAGGCGTTGGCGTATGCGTCGATCTCGGCGGCCAGTTTGGCCTTGGCGGGCTGGTCCAGGAACGATGCCTCGACCGCGTTCTTGGCGAGGGCCGTGAGACCCCGCTCGTCGAGGTCCAGCAGCCGGGCCACGACGCCGTACTCGCTGTTGAGGTCGGTGCCGAACATGGGCGGATCGTCGCTGTTGATGGTCACCAGCACACCGGCGTCCACCATCTCCTTGACCGGGTGCGCGTCGAGGTCGGTCACGGCGCGCGTGGCGATGTTGGACGTCGGGCAGACCTCGAGCGGGATGCGGTGCTCGGCGAGGTACTCCAGCAGCCGGGGGTCCTGGGTGGCGCTGGTGCCGTGCCCGATGCGCTCGGCGCGCAGCTCCGTCAGCGCGTCCCAGATCGTCTGCGGGCCGGTGGTCTCGCCCGCGTGCGGAACGCTGTGCAGTCCGGCCGCGATGGCCCGGTCGAAGTACGGCTTGAACTGGGGCCGCGGCACGCCGTTTTCCGGTCCGCCGAGGCCGAACGACACCAGCCCTTCGGGCTTCAGGTCGACGGCGATCCGCGCGGTCTCCTCGGCCGACTCCAGCCCTGCCTCGCCGGGAATGTCGAAGCACCAGCGCAGCACCACGCCGAGCTCGGTCTCCGCGGCCCGCCGGGCGTCCTCGATCGCCTCGACGAAGGCGGCATCCGGGATGCCGCGCCGGGTGGAGCTGTACGGCGTGACCGTCAGCTCGGCGTAGCGGATGCTCTGGCGGGCCATGTCGCGGGCGACCTCGTAGGTCAGCAGCCGGACGTCCTCGGCGTCGCGGATGAGGTCCACGACGGACAGATACACCTCGATGAAGTGGGCGAAGTCCCGGAAGGTGAAGTAGTCGACCAGGGCCTCGGGGTCGGTGGGGACCTTGGAGTCGGGGTGGCGGGCGGCCAGCTCGGCGACGATCCGGGGGGACGCGGACCCGACGTGGTGCACATGGAGCTCCGCCTTGGGCAGCCCGGCGATGAAGGTGTGGAGATCGTGCATCGGTCCTCCTGGGACAGCCGTCGAGGCGGGGCAGTGGGGGCACCCCCGGCCAGCGTCCGGGGGAGGGATCCGGCGAGATCATCGTAGGCGGGGCCGGGTGGAGCCCGGGCACGCAGGCCAGGTGCAGGCCGTAGCATGGCCGGACGTCCACAGGGGAGGATGATGTCCGACAACGCCGAAAGGCCTCAGCAGGCCGAGCCGCGCGATCCATGGGCTCCGCCGGAACAGCAGTCGGTGTCGCTGGACAAGAAGCAGCAGGACACGCCGCGCCGGCAGGTACCGCGCCCCGGCATACCGCAGGACGCGACGCCTGCGGCGGCCGGCCGGCCGACGGCCGGCGGGCTGCCGTCCCCGCCCCCGGGGCCGTACGGCTCCTACCCCGGGACCGGCGCTGTGCCACCGCCTCCGATCGCGCCCACCGGGCCCGGAGCTCCGGGAGGCTATGAAGCCGGTCCGTACGGCGGGTCCCCGTACGGTGGCGCCGGCCCGTACGGCAGCGCGGGATATGGCGGCAATCCGTACGCGGCGGGCGCCCCGGCCGGATATCCCGGTTACCTGGGCTACCCGGGCGGCTACGGCTGGCATCCCCTGCCCCCGCCGCCGAACAACGGCCTCGGTGTGGCCGCGCTGGTGCTCGGCATCCTGTCCGTCGCCCTCTTCATCACCAGCGTCTTCGCGATGATCCTCGGTGTCCTCGCGATCATCTTCGGGGCGATCGGCCGGGCAAAGGCGTCGCGCGGCGAGGCGACCAACGGCGGGCAGGCGCTGGCCGGCTTGATACTCGGCGTGGCCGGCATCCTGGTGGGTGCCGCACTGGTGACCGCGATCGTCATCGACGAGAGCAATAACGCGGACCCCTCAGGCTCGAGCGGGGACTCGTACTCAACCGCGCTCGTCGTCGACGTGAGGCGCTAGCGGCAAGCCGCTCCCGCGCCTCCATCACCGTGAAGCCGAGCAGATTCAGACCCCGCAAGCGGGCCGGATCATGCGCACGGTCGTCGTCCGCGGCCAGGCCGATCCCTCCATATCCGGTCCAGCGGGCTGCCCGCGGCCGGAGGCCGCTGATGTCACTGCCACCAGCACCTTGTTGCCCGTGTTCAGCAGATACGACCGCGGAGCGGCATGCTGCCCGAACGTGTGCAGACTGCCCGCCGGCACGATCTCGTACCGGTGCTGCCGCCAGGTCTCCTCGTCGAAGCCGCGCACCAGGCGGTCGGCCTTCTTCGCGGCAGCCGGGCTGGTGGCGCTGGATCGCCGCTCGCTCCGCCTCGGTGTCCCCGAACAGCCGGGCCTTGCCGGCCATCATCCAGTGCTCCGCGGTCGCGTACGTCACGCCGTCGACCGCGAACGGCGCGGGCCACCTCCCCTGGCCTGCGGCATGGGGGACCCCAGACTGAAGCACCCGGGCCCGATCGCCCCGTCCCGCCGCGGCGCATGCCCCAGAAATGCAGGTACTGGATCCGCTCGCCGCGCGCAGCCCGCTCGGCCAGCTCCTCGACCCGGGTGTCCCGGGCCTGTTCCCCCCGTTCCCCGTGAAGTTTCATGCAGTTGAGTGTGACAGCCGCCACTGACACTGCGTACGCAGGTCAAGATCACGCCTCGACACAATGAACAGATTCCGTCGCGTAATCAAATGGAAACAACGGAATCCCTTGTTGCAGGCACGTGGTTCTGTCAGGATCAGCGTTCACATTGAGCTGGAGCTACGCCTTGCCGCTTTCGCGGGGACGGCGGAGGAGAGCGTCATGAGCAATCCCTTCCAGGCAGCGGAGCGCTTCGCGGACGGAGTGCAGTACATCGACGGGCGGCTGCGGCCAGGTACGTCGGGCCGTAAGCACGCGGTGATCGATCCGGCGACGGGTGAGCCGGTCCTGACGTACGAGCTGGCCGGCACGGCCGACGTCGACGTCGCCGTAGAAGCGGCCCAGCGGGCCTTCCCGGCCTGGGCGGGTGCGACCCCCGGCGAGCGCTCCGACGCAATGCACCGCTTCGCGGCTGCCCTGGCCGAGCGGGCCGGGGACCTCGCGGACGCCGAGACGCTGCAGTGCGGCAAGCCGATCAAGCTCTCCACCGAGTTCGATGTGCCGGGCACGATCGACAACACCGCCTTCTTCGCCGGAGCGGCCCGCCATCTGGAAGGGAAGTCCGCGGCGGAGTACAGCGGCGACCACACCTCGTACATCCGTCGCGAGCCCATCGGCGTCATCGGCTCCATCGCCCCCTGGAACTACCCGCTCCAGATGGCCGCCTGGAAGGTCCTCCCGGCCATCGCCGCAGGCAACACGATCGTCCTCAAGCCCGCGGAACTGACCCCGCTCACCTCCCTGATGTTCGCCCAGGCGGCCACCGAGGCGGGCATCCCCGACGGCGTGATCAACATCGTCACCGGCGCGGGCAAGGAAGCGGGCGAGCACCTGGTGGGCCACCCGTCCGTCGCCATGACCTCCTTCACCGGCTCCACGGCCGTCGGCAAGCGCGTCGCCGAAATCGCCACCGGCACCGTCAAGCGCCTCCACCTCGAACTCGGTGGCAAGGCCCCCTTCGTGGTCTTCGACGATGCCGACCTGGAAGCCGCGGTGCACGGCGCGGTCGCCGGCGCGCTGATCAACACCGGGCAGGACTGCACCGCCGCCACCCGCGCGTATGTCCAACGCCCGCTTTACGACGCCTTCGTGGCCGGTGTCGCCGAGCTGATGGCGACCGTGCGCCTGGGCGACCCGTACGACCCGGGCACCGACCTCGGCCCGCTCATCTCCCACACCCAGCGGGACCGCGTCGCCGGCTTCGTGGAGCGGGCCCGTGCCTACGCCACCGTCGTCACGGGCGGCGAGGCTCCCGGCGGCGATCTGGCTCAGGGCGCGTACTACCGCCCCACGCTCATCGCCGACGCCCCCCAGGGCAGCGAGATCGTCCAGTCCGAGATCTTCGGCCCGGTGCTGGTCGTCCTCCCCTTCGACAGCGACGAGGACGGCATCGCTCTCGCCAACGACACGGCGTACGGACTCGCGGCCTCCGCCTGGACTCGAGATGTCTACCGGGCCGGACGGGCCACCCGCGAGATCGCGGCGGGCTGTGTCTGGGTCAACGACCACATCCCGATCATCAGTGAGATGCCGCACGGAGGCTATAAGGCCTCCGGCTACGGCAAGGACATGTCGGCCTACTCCTTCGAGGAGTACACGCAGGTCAAGCATGTCATGCAGGACATCAGGGGCATTGCCCACAAGGACTGGCACCGGACCGTTTTCGGGGACCGCTAATTCATTCTGGAAGAGGCTGGAACATGACGGAGCAGTACGAACCCCTGTCGGAGCCCGTACGCAAGGCGATGATGCGCAGCCTCACGTCGGGGCGCGGAGCGCTGGGCCGCCGCAATTTCCTGGCTGCCGCCGGGGCCATGATGGGCATGGGAGCGCTCGCCGCGTGCGGAATTCCGCCGGCCGGCAAGAAGGGCGACGACCCGAAGTCGGCCGACGTCTCCGAGAAGGAGAAGCTGGTCAACTTCTCCAACTGGCCGCTCTACATCGATGTCGACGACAAGACCAAGCGCCGCCCGACCCTTGAGGCCTTCACCAAGAGAACCGGCATCAAGGTCGCATACAAAGAGGACATCAACGACAACAACGAGTTCTTCGGAAAGGTCAAGCCGCAGCTCGCCGCGGGCCAGGACACCGGCCGTGACCTGATCTGTCTCACCGACTGGATGGCCTCGCGGCTGGTCCGCCTCGGCTGGGTGCAGAAGCTCGACCCCGCCAATCTGCGCAACGCGATCGGCAATCTCCAGCCGCAGTACCGCAACCCCGACTGGGACCCCGGCCGCACCTACTCCTACCCCTGGGCCGGCGTGATGGCCGTGGTCGCCTACAACAAGAAGGCGACCAAGGGCAAGAAGATCGAAAGCGTCTCCCAGCTGCTCGAGGACAAGTCCCTCAGGGGCCGCGTGACCATGCTCACCGAGATGCGCGACACCATGGGCATGGTGCTCCTCGACATGGGCAAGAAGCCCGAGGACTTCACCGCGGACGACTTCGACGCAGCCCTTGCGAAGGTCCAGAAGGCCGTGGACAACAAGCAGATCCGCAAGTTCACCGGCAACGAATACGGCCAGGAACTCGCCGACGGCGACATCGCGGCCTGCGTCGCCTGGGCCGGTGACCTGATCCAGCTTCAGGTCGACAGCCCCGACATCGAGTACGTCATTCCCGAGGCGGGCGTGACCCTCGCCAACGACAACCTCATGGTGCCCGTCAGGGCCCGGCACAAGAAGAACGCCGAGCTGCTGATCGACCACTACTACCGCCCGGATATGGCCGCCCAGCTCGCCGCGTATGTGAACTACATCAGCCCGGTCACCGGTGTCCACGACGAACTGGCCAAGATCGACAAGGAACTGGCGAACAACCCGCTGATCGTTCCCGACGCCAAGCTGGCCGCCAAGGCACATGGATTCCGCGCGCTCTCCGCGAAGGAAGAGACCGCGTTCGAGGAGAAGTTCTCCAAACTCATCGGTGCCTGAGGTGAAAGACGACATGAACGACTTTTCCGGCGGTGAGGTTCGCCTTTCCGGAATCAGCAAGACGTACGGCTCGTTCACGGCCGTACACCCCCTCGATCTGACCGTTCCCGCGGGCTCCTTCTTCGCCCTGCTCGGAGCGTCCGGCTGTGGAAAGACCACCACCCTGCGGATGATCGCCGGGCTCGAGGATCCGACGACCGGCACGGTCGTCCTGGGCGACAAGGACATCACCGCCCTGCCGCCCTACAAGCGCCCGGTGAATACCGTCTTCCAGAACTACGCGCTCTTCCCGCACCTGGACGTCTACGAGAACGTCGCCTTCGGCCTGCGCCGACGCGGCGTCAAGTCCGTGGGCAGCCAGGTTGCGGAGATGCTGGAGCTGGTGCAGCTCGGCCAGTACGCGCGCCGCAAGCCGACCCAGCTCTCCGGCGGTCAGCAGCAGCGCGTCGCCGTCGCCCGTGCGCTGATCAACCACCCGCAGGTGCTGCTCCTGGACGAGCCCCTCGGCGCGCTCGACCTCAAGTTGCGCCGCCAGATGCAGCTGGAGCTCAAGCGGATCCAGACCGAGGTCGGCATTACCTTCATTCACGTCACCCACGACCAGGAGGAGGCCATGACCATGGCCGACACCATCGCGGTGATGAACGCCGGCCGGGTCGAGCAACTGGGCGCGCCCGCCGACCTGTACGAGAACCCGCGGACGACGTTCGTGGCCAACTTCCTCGGCCAGTCCAACCTCATCGAGGCGGAGATCACCGGTAAGTCCGGCGACGATCTGCTCCTGAAGGCGGCCGGGGAGAGGCTGGCCCTGCCGGCCGGGCGCTGCAGTACGGGCTCCACCGCCGAGGGCAGCAAGGTCCTCGCGGGCGTCCGCCCGGAGAAGATCTCCATCAGCCACCGGGACGACGCCGACGGCATACCCGCCGGGCGCAACCGGATATCCGGCACCGTCGTGGACTCCAGCTTCATCGGGGTCTCCACGCAGTACGTGGTGAAGAGCGCGGCCGGGGAGATCGCGGTCTTCGAGCAGAACGTCGAGCGCGACTCCCGGCTCGCTCCCGGAGCGCCGGTCGTCCTGCACTGGAACCCGGCCCACACCTTCGGCCTGGACGCCGCCCAGGACATCGACGCCGGAACAGAGGAGGTGGGGGACGAATGACCCTGACTGCCCCACCGCCTCTCGAGGTGCCGGCGGCGCCGCAAGCGGTCGGCGCACCCGCCGCCCGCCGCCGGCGGGTGCCCTATCTGCTGCTGCTCCCCGGTATCGCCTGGCTGCTGGTGTTCTTCGTGGCACCGATGGTCTACCAGGCCTCCACCTCGGTGCAGACCGGTTCCCTGGAAACCGGCTACCGGGTCACCTGGCACTTCCAGACCTACACGGACGCCATCGCCGAGTACTACCCGCACTTCCTGCGGTCGGTCCTGTTCGGCGGGCTCGCGACGGTGCTGTGCCTGCTGATCGGCTACCCGCTCGCGTACATGATCGCGTTCCGGGCCGGCCGGTGGCGCAATGTGCTGCTGGTGATGGTCGTGGCGCCGTTCTTCACCAGCTTCCTGATCCGCACCCTGGCCTGGAAGACGATCCTGTCCGACCAGGGCCCGCTGGTCACCACCCTCGATTCGCTCGGGATCCTCCACCTCACCTCGGCGATCGGCCTGACCGAGGGCAGCCGCGTTCTCGCGACCCCGCTCGCGGTGGTGTGCGGACTGACGTACAACTTCCTGCCCTTCATGATCCTGCCGCTGTACTCCAGCCTGGAGCGGATCGACCCCCGGCTGCACGAGGCGGCAGGGGACCTGTACGCCAAGCCGGCCATCACCTTCCGCAAGGTGACCTTCCCGCTGTCCATGCCGGGTGTGGTGGCGGGCACGCTGCTCACCTTCATTCCGGCGTCCGGCGACTACATCAACGCCGAACTCCTCGGTACGACCAACCAGAAGATGGTCGGCAATGTCATCCAGTCGCAGTTCCTGCGCGTGCTGGACTATCCGACCGCCGCCGCCCTGTCGTTCATCCTCATGGCGGTGATCCTGGTGATCGTCAGCATCTACATCCGCAAGGCAGGGACGGAGGAACTGGTCTGATGACGACTGTCCTCACCTGGATCCGCCGCAATCTGGTCGTGCTCGCGGGCCTCCTCGCGCTCGCGTATCTGATCCTGCCGAACATCGTGGTGCTGGTCTTCTCCTTCAACCAGCCCAAGGGCCGGTTCAACTACCAGTGGCAGGGCTTCTCCACCCACGCCTGGGCCAATCCGTGCGGTCAGGCCGATCTGTGCCAGTCGCTCGGCATCAGTCTGCAGATCGCGATCTACGCCACGGTCGGGGCGACCATCCTGGGCACGATGATCGCCTTCGCGCTCGCCCGCTACCGCTTCCGGGGCCGCGCCGCGACCAATCTGCTCATCTTCCTCCCGATGTCGATGCCCGAGGTCGTCATGGCCGCCTCGCTCGGCACGCTGTTCCTCAACATGCGAATCGACTTCGGGTTCTGGACCGTCCTCATCGCGCACATCATGTTCTGCCTGAGCTTTGTCGTCGTGGCGGTCAAGGCGCGCGTGCTGAGCATGGACCCGCGGCTGGAGCAGGCCGCCCAAGACCTGTACGCGACCCCCACGCAGACGTTCTTCAAGGTGACCCTGCCCCTGGCCGCCCCCGGCATCGCCGGCGGAGCGCTGCTGTCCTTCGCCCTGTCCTTCGACGATTTCATCATCACCAACTTCAACGCGGGCGCGATGGTGACGTTCCCGATGTACGTCTGGGGCGCGGCGCAGCGCGGAACGCCGGTGCAGATCAATGTCATCGGTACGGCGATGTTCATCGTCGCCGTGCTGTGCGTCCTCGGCGGCCAGCTGGTCGGACGAGGCCGCCAGAAAGCTGAAAGGCCATGAGGCACCCCGCAGCCACACCCGCCGCCGCCCATGCGCTCGCCGGCGCCCAGCCGGTGCCGTACTGGCTGGACGACCCGGACCGGCCCCGGGCCCGTCCCGCTCTCGTCGGCGACGAGCACTGCGACCTGCTCGTCGTCGGCGGGGGCTACAGCGGACTGTGGACCGCCCTGCTCGCCAAGGAGCGCGACCGGGCCCGCGATGTCGTGCTGGTCGAGGGCGAGGAGGTCGGCTGGGCCGCCTCCGGCCGCAACGGAGGCTTCTGCGCCGCCTCCCTCACCCACGGCCTCGCCAACGGCCTCTCCCGCTGGCCGCGGGAGCTTGCGAAGCTGGAGGAGCTGGGCCGCCGCAATCTCGACGGGATCGAGGAGGCGGTCGCCCGCCACGGCATCGACTGCGACTTCGAGCGCACCGGCGAGATCGATGTGGCGACCCAGCCGCACCAGGTCGCCGAGCTGCGCGAGACCGTGGAGGAGGCGGCGAAGCTCGGCGTCGAGCTGACCTTCCTCGACCGCGACGCGATGCGGGCCGAGGTCGACTCGCCGACCTTCCTCGCCGGAGTCTGGAACCGCACCGACGTTGCGATGCTCAACCCTGCCCGGCTCGCCTGGGGGCTGAAGCGCGCCTGCCTCGACCTCGGCGTGCGCATCTACGAACACACCCCCGCCGCCGCTCTGGCCTCCCAGGGGGCGCAGATGGCGGTCCGCACGCCGTACGGCCGGGTGTTCGCCCGGCAGGTCGCCCTCGGCACCAACGCCTTCCCGTCGCTGGTGCGGCGCGTCCGCCCGTACGTCATCCCGGTCTACGACTACGCCCTGATGACCGAGCCGCTCACCCCCGAGCAGCTGGACTCGGTCGGCTGGAAGAACCGTCAGGGCCTCAGCGACAGCGCCAACCACTTCCACTACTTCCGGCTGACGGCCGACAACCGCATCCTGTGGGGCGGTTACGACGCCGTGTACCACTACGGCAGCCGGATCGACCGGGAGCTCGACCAGCGGCCGGAGACGTTCCTGAAGCTCGCCACCCACTTCCTCCGCTGCTTCCCCCAGCTGGAGGGGGTGCGCTTCAGCCACACCTGGGGCGGCGTGATCGACACCTGCTCGCGCTTCTCGCCCTTCTTCGGCACCGCCCACGGCGGCCGGGTGGCCTACGCGCTCGGCTACACCGGGCTCGGCGTCGGCGCGACCCGCTTCGGCGCGGATGTGATGCTCGACCTGCTGAGCGGCGAGCGCACCGAGCGTACGGAGTCGGAGATGGTCCTTACGAAGCCGCTGCCGTTCCCGCCCGAGCCGGTGCGCTGGGCGGGGATCGGTATCACCCAGTGGTCGCTGACCCGTGCCGACGCGACGGCCGGCCGCCGCAACCTGTGGTTGAAGGCGATGGACCGGCTCGGCCTCGGCTTCGACTCGTAGTCGCAGGGCTGCACGAGCGGTCGCTCGCTCCAACTTGTGCGCCTCGACGTGCGCTCTGGCGCAGAGTCTGACAACTCCGCTGTCGCTCCCACCGGGGCCGGTCCTCGCCGACTTCGCCGACTCCCGGACCGGCTTCTTCGTGCCACCCGGCACCGTGTCCCACTGGCTTGGCACGAACGTACGAGGAGCAGGCAGCGGCACCTGGATCGCCGTCCCCTGCCCGGGCCGGTCCACCGGTGCCGTCCGGTGGCTGCTCCCGTACTCATCCCACCGGACGGCACGGGCACACTCACCGATCTGGGGATTCTGGAGCTGGGCATGCATGAGGCCGCCGCGGGAATCGCCCGAGCAACGGACCACTGACGGCCCACAGGAGGGTGCCGCACAGGCACCAGCTGCCGATCACGTCGAGGGGCCAGTGGTAGCCCCGCCGGACCAGGCTCGCACCCACGGCGAGGTTCAGCGCGACCGCTGCCGCCACGAGCAGACACCGCGTCAGGAGGCGCCGCATGGAGGGCAGGAGCAGCAGGGCCGCGGCTCCGTACGCGACGGTGGCCGTGGCCGCGTGGCCCGACGGGTAGAAGCCCGGGTAGTTCACCAGCGGTCCGGTCGGGCCCGGCCGGGCGATCCAGGTCTTCAGCGGCAGCAC
Source organism: Streptomyces sp. HSS9-12 (assembly GCF_054963655.1). Taxonomy (NCBI): domain Bacteria; kingdom Bacillati; phylum Actinomycetota; class Actinomycetes; order Kitasatosporales; family Streptomycetaceae; genus Streptomyces; species Streptomyces sp. HSS9-12. Next base: position 55,487 of record NZ_JBUEGC010000023.1, read on the forward strand.
CAGCGCCGGGACTATGGCCATCACCAGGGCGGCGGTGAGGGGCGGCAGCCAGTGGCGCCCCCTGCCGTCGCTCCAGCCCCGCCATGCGGTCCAGCCGGCCGCCACCACCAGCACACCCACCGCGACCGGGATGTTGGCCAGGTCCACACAGAACTGGGCGACGGGAGAGTGGGCCTTCGGCACCGCGAGCCGGTGGCTGGCCCGCTCGTCCACGTGCCGCAGCGGCCCGCCGGCCACCACCTGCCAGGTGACGACGGCGAACAGCACCGGGAGCAGCAGGCCCAGGGGAAGGAACGAGAGAGGCCGCCCCGGAACAGGGGGGGAGGTTCCGAGGCGGCCACCTCGACCGGTGAACCGCGCGCCCCGGGGGGTTTGGGGCGGGCGGTCGTCCGATCGGTGAGGAATCCCAGAGCCAGAGGCTCCAGTGGTGTGCGCGAGGGCACGACCGGGCCGGGGCTGGGGATGCACCGGGCCGGTGCCGCCCGCAGGGCCCTGCGGGCGGGGTGTTTCTCTCATCTCCAGAAACCGTACGGCAGCTGTGGCGGGGCCGACAGGCGCAACGCCGGTCCGCCATCGGCCTCCCACACATTCTTCACCGGACCACCAGCTACCGGGCGGTCACTCAGAGCGCGGCGAGCGCGCCCTCGATGATGTCCAGGCCCTCGTTCAGCAGGTCCTCGCCGATGACCAGCGGCGGCAGGAAGCGCAGCACGTTGCCGTACGTACCGCAGGTCAGGACCAGCAGACCCTCCTGGTGGCAGGCCTTGGCGAGCGCCGCCGTGGCCGCCGGGTCGGGGTCCTTGGAACCGGACTTCACCAGCTCGATCGCGATCATCGCGCCGCGGCCACGCACGTCGCCGATGATGTCGTTCTTCTCCTGCATCGCGGTGAGGCGGCCCTTCATGACCTCCTCGATGCGCTTGGCCTTGGCGTTCAGGTCCAGCTCGCGCATGGTCTGGATCGCACCGAGCGCGCCGGCGCAAGCCACCGGGTTGCCGCCGTAGGTGCCGCCGAGGCCGCCGGCGTGCGCGGCGTCCATGATCTCGGCGCGGCCGGTGACGGCGGAGAGCGGCAGACCGCCCGCGATGCCCTTGGCGGTGGTGATCAGGTCCGGGACGATGCCCTCGTCCTCACAGGCGAACCACTGGCCGGTACGGCAGAAGCCGGACTGGATCTCGTCCGCGATGAAGACGATGCCGTTGTCGCCCGCGAACTTCACCAGCGCCGGCAGGAAGCCCTTGGCCGGCTCGATGAAGCCGCCCTCACCGAGGACCGGCTCGATGACGATCGCGGCGACGTTCTCCGGGCCGATCTGCTTGGTGATGTTGTCGATCGCGATGGCCGCGGCTTCCTTGGCGCAGTTCTCCGGGCCGGTCAGCCAGCGGTAGGGGTAGGCCACCGGCACGCGGTAGACCTCGGGCGCGAACGGGCCGAACGAGTGCTTGTACGGCATGTTCTTGGCGGTCAGCGCCATCGTCAGGTTCGTACGGCCGTGGTAGCCGTGGTCGAAGACGACGACCGCCTGGCGCTTGGTGTACGCGCGGGCGATCTTGACCGCGTTCTCGACGGCCTCGGCGCCGGAGTTGAACAGCGCCGACTTCTTGGCGTGGTCGCCCGGGGTGAGCTTGGCCAGCTCCTCACAGACCTCCACGTAGCCCTCGTACGGCGTCACCATGAAACAGGTGTGGGTGAAGTCGGCGAGCTGGGCGGAGGCGCGGCGTACGACGGCCTCGGCGCTCGCGCCGACCGAGGTCACGGCGATGCCGGAGCCGAAGTCGATCAGCCGGTTGCCGTCGACGTCCTCGATGATGCCGCCGCCGGCCCGGGTGGTGAAGACCGGCAGCACGGACCCGACACCGGCGGCGACCGCGGCGCTACGGCGGGCCTGGAGCTCCTGGGACTTCGGCCCGGGGATCGCGGTGACGACGCGGCGCTCCTGCGGGAGCGAGTGTCCTCCGGCGGTTGCGGTCATGGGACTCTCCTGTGGTGTGGTCCGGGATAAAACTGGTCCTATCTCGGCAGGCTAGGGCCGGGGGGCGATACGGGGCATGCTCCGTTCGGTAGCGCTGGGCGTGTCACGTTGTCCGTCACGGACATACCGAGCATCCGGTGGACATCCCACGGATGTCGGCCGACTGCCTACTCCGATGCGCTGGGGGTGCCGTCCGCTCCACTAGATTGAGCGGCGTCGTGCACGCAGGCAGTTGGCTGGTCAGGGGGCAGCAGATGGACACCGACGGCACGTACGACCCGGGCGGCACCCGGTCCCACCCGGTGTCGCCCCAAGTCCCGTCCGACAAGCCCCCGACGGCCTCTCCGGACACCCGGCCCGCTCCGGCCGTGCCGCCGATGCCGCACCAGGCGCCCGCCGCCGGCGCACCGCCGCTCCTCGCATGGCTACGGGCCCCACGCCCCGAAGCGGAGCCCGGCATCTTCAGGTACGGACACCAGCTCCCGCCCCCGGAGGACCCGAACCGCATCCCGGACCGGCGGCTCATCGGCGGCGCGCTGCTGTCGCTGCTGTGCGCACTGCTGGTGTGGTCGCTGTTCTGGAACGGCTACCTCCCCGTCTGGCCCGTGGTGCTGACCATCACCCCCGACGCCTGGCACGGCGGCGGTGCCTTCGTCGTCGTCTCCTATCTCACCTACGCGATCGTCGTCGCCCTGCTGGTGAAGATCTTTGCGAAGAGCGGCAACTGGCCCGAGGCCCTGCGACGGTACGTGCTGCCCTTGCTGGACCGCGCCAGAACCCAGCCAGGGGACGGCGCCCCCGTCGCCCAGGCCCCCGGGGCCCCGGCCGATCCCGCCGACTGGCCGGAGGTCCGCGCCGGGGGCAGCCCCGCCGCGGCCGACCGGCTCGCGGACGAGGTGCGCTCCGGCCGGATGAACGACGTCGACTTCGCACGGATCCGCCGGGCCTGGCAGTCGGTCCAGGCACAGCCCGAGCGCCTCAAGGCCTTCACCGACACCGTGCTGCGGGACGGCGCCGTCGCCTGCGGGCACCCCTCGGGGGCGCGCGACCTTCCCGTGCGCGCCGCCGTGCACGACCTTGTCGCCCACCAGGTCCGGATCGGCAAGGCCGGCCCCGGGACGCGTAACCCGTACGCCCATCGCGGCGCCGCCCTCGCCCTCGACCCCGCCCTGCTCGGCACCTCGCTGCTCGCCGTGGGCCCGCCCGGTGCGGGCAAGACCCGCCATCTCATCCGCCCTGTCGTCGAGTCGCTGTCCCTCCTGGCACTCGCGGGCCAGGCGGCGGTCGTAGCCGTCGGCGCGGCGGGCACCGACCTCGGGCCGGACGACGCGTACGACGTCGTGATCAGGCTCGGTGACCCCGACTCCGCGTACGATCTGGACCTCTACGGGGGCACCACCGACCCGGACGAGGCGGCGGGGGTCCTCGCCGAGGCGCTGCTCGGCGACCTGGCCGCGACCGCGGGCCCGGAGGGGGACAACCGCCGGGCCGTCACCGTGCTCGCCCAGGTCCTCGGCCCCTACCGCGCCGCCCACGGCCGCTTCCCGTCGGTCTCCGAACTGCGGGAACTCCTCGACGGCGCGCCGCATGCCCTCGCCGCACTGCGCGAGGCCCTGGACGAGGCCGGGCAGTACGCGCAGGCGCGCGAACTCGACGCGCGTGAGCGCCAGGCGGGGCGCCCGGGCGACCCTGGCGCGCTCCTCGCCGACCGTGTCGCGCTCCTGGACCGCCCCGCGTTCCAGGGCTTCTTCGACACCGGCGGGCAGAGTCGTCCGTTCTCGCCACGCGCCCTGGAACACCCGCTGCGGGTGCGTATCGATTTGCCCGAGCGGGGCCACGCGGAAGCCTCGCGGATGCTCGCCCGGCTCGTCCTCGCCCAGTTCACGGCCTGTGTGGCCGCCCGTACCGACCGCTCGCTCTTCGCCTGCCTGGTCCTGGACGACGCCGCCCACACCGTCACCGCGGAGACCGTCCGCGGCATCCAGCGGCTGCGCTCCGCCAACGCGGGCGCAGTACTCGCGTTGCGCACCCTCGACGAGGTGCCGGAGTCGCTGCGCAGCGCGCTGCTGGGGGCGGTCGGCTGCCGGATGGCGCTGTCCGGGGTGACGACCTGGGACGGCAAGCGGTTCGCGGAGGCCTGGGGGACGGCCTGGGTGGAGACCCGCGACGTCACCAGCACCCCGGACACCTCCGGAGGGCTGCCGCGGCGGCTGCTGCGCGGTGTACGGCGGATCTTCACCGGCGAGGCCGCCACCACCCAGTCGGTTACCGTGCGGACGGTCGAGCGCGAGCGCTGGTCGGCGTCCGAACTGGCCCACTCCGTACCGGCCGGGCACGCGGTGCTGTCCCTGACCACGGTCCGCGGCGAGCACGTCGCGCCGCTCCTTGTCGACTTGCGGGCCTGACGGACCGGAACGCGGGCACGCAGCGGGGGGTGCCGCGCATTCTTCCGCTGAGGCAGAATCGACCTGAGCCGTTCATACGGGACGGCGAAGTCCTCGCACCGCTCGCCAGAAGGTGTCATGCCACCCACGCTCGCCTCTCTCGTCCACCATTCCGCGCTCAAACTGGGCGTCCGGGCGGGCGGCGATCGGCTGGACGCCACTGTGCGCTGGGCACACCCCAGCGAGCTCGCGGATCCCGTGCCGTACATGGAGGGTGGCGAGCTGCTGCTCACCACGGCCATGAAGCTCGACGCCGAGAACCCGGAGGCGATGCGCCGGTATGTGCGGCGGCTGGTGAAGGCGGGGGTCGTCGGGCTCGGCTTCGCCGTCGGCGTCAACTACGAGGATGTGCCCGAGGCGCTGGTGACGGCCGCCGAGGAAGAGGGCCTTCCGCTGCTGGAGGTGCCGGCCCGCACCCCGTTCATCGCGATCAGCAAGGCCGTCTCGGCCGCGATAGCCGCCGAGCAGTACCGCGCCGTGACGGCGGGATTCGAGGCTCAGCGCGAGCTGACCCGGGCCGCACTGAGCGCCGAGGGTCCGGCGGCCCTGCTCGCCCGGCTCGCCGCGAACGTCGACGGCTGGGCGGCGCTCTACGACGCCTCGGGCGCGGTGGTGGCCGCGGCCCCAGAGTGGGCGGCGCGCCGCGCCGCGCGGCTCGCGTCCGACGTTGAGCGGCTGCGCGAGCGGCCGGCCCCGGCGAGCGCGGTCGCCGGCGGCACGGACGAAGGGGCGGACCGGGTCGAGCTGCAGTCCCTCGGCACCGGGCGCCGGGCCCGTGGCGTACTCGCCGTCGGCACGGGCGCCCCGCTGGGCACCGCCGAGCGGTACGCCGTGCACTCCGCGATCGCCCTGCTCACCCTGACCACCGAGCGCTCCCGCACCTTGCAGGAGGCGGAGCAGCGGCTCGGGGCGGCTGTTCTGCGGATGCTGCTGGCGGGGGAGCCCGACCACGCCCGGACGGTGGCGGGCGGGCTGTACGGCACGCTGCTGGACGCGCCGTTCCGCACGCTCGTCGCGGAGGCGGTGACCGGGGCGGCCGGCGCGGCCGAGGAGGGGGCGGGGGAGGCCGAACCGACGCATCCGGAGGCCCTCGGCGCGCTCGCGGACACCCTGGAAGCGGCAGCGGCCCGCGGCGGCGAGGCCGTGCTGACCGTGGCGGACGGCGACCGGCTGGTCGTGCTCGCTCCCGACGGCGGTACGGCGGTCGCCGCGTGTGAGGAGTACGCCGCGACGGTGGAGGCGCGGCGCGGCACGGCGGCGCGGGCGCATGAGCCGGGCGGCGCGGTCGAGGCCGATGAACTCGTCATAGGGCTCTCCGCACCGACCGGCCCCATAGGCGCCTCGGCCGCCTACCGCCAGGCGGAGCAGGCCCTGTCCGTGGCCCGGCGCCGCGGCCGCGTCCTCGTCGAACACGAGCAGGTGGCCGCAGGATCCGTACTGCCACTGCTCGCCGACGACGCGGTACGGGCCTTCGCGGACGGGATGCTGCGGGCGCTGCGCGAGCACGATGCGACGGGCCGCGGCGACCTGGTCGCCTCGCTGCGGGCGTGGCTTTCGCGCCACGGGCAGTGGGACGCGGCCGCCGCGGATCTCGGGGTGCACCGGCACACGCTGCGCTACCGCATGCGGCGGGTCGAGGAGATCCTGGGCCGCTCCCTCGACGACCCGGATGTCCGCATGGAACTCTGGCTGGCCCTGAAGGCCACCTCGACCACCCCCGATTGACGCGCTTGTGCCGCGCGCGGCGCTTTCCCGCGCACCCGCCCCCGAACAGAGGCGGGTGCGCGGGGAAACCGGCGCGAAGCGCCAGGGCGGCGCAGCTGCTGCCGGTTGCCGGGCCGCGGCCGACCCGCGCTCGCGGGAGTGGCCCTCCGCCCGCATTCCTGACAGGTGACCCGGTCGGGAGGGGCATGGGCCGCGCTGTGCGCTTCCGCCGCTGGGGAAGCGGTGGCGTCCACCGGGCGCTGCACCGATCGCTCGGCGCAGCGCCCGTCGGCGGAGCGGGCCCCCGGAAGGGCCCGCTCCGGATCAGCAACCGCACCGGAGGTGACAAAGCGGCGCGGCACCCGCCGTCACCACTCCACGCCGGACAAACGCCATTCCGTACTCGCGCCCCTACCGTGGTGAGCCAGAGAGCCAACTGCACACATCCCCACCACTTCGGAAGGGCCGGGATCCGCTGTGACCACCACTCATGCGTTCTGGCTCGCCGGCCGCAAGGCGACCGGCGAGGGCACGATCGACGTCACCTCTCCCTGGGACGGCCGTCTCGTCGGCACGGTGAGCGTTCCCACCGAGGCCCAGGTCGAGGAGGCGGTCGCCGCCGCGTACGCCGTCCGCGAGGAGTTCGCCGCGACGCCCGCACACGTCCGGGCCGCTGCCCTCGACCACGTCGCGCGGCGCCTCGCGGAGCGTACCGAGGAGATCGCCCAGCTGATCTCCGCCGAGAACGGCAAGCCCATCAAGTGGGCGCGCGGCGAGGTCGGCCGCGCCATCTCCGTGTTCCGCTTCGCGTCCGAGGAGGCCCGCCGCTTCAACGGCGGTGAGGCGCAGCGCCTGGACACCGACGCCGGTGGTGTCGGCCGTCTCGCCCTGACCCGTCGCTTCCCCCGCGGTGTGGTCCTCGGCATCGCGCCGTTCAACTTCCCGCTCAACCTGTGCGCGCACAAGGTTGCCCCCGCCATCGCCGTCGGCACCCCGATCATCCTCAAGCCCGCACCGGCGACCCCGCTGTCCGGCCTGATCCTCGGCGAGCTGCTCGCCGAGACCGATCTGCCGGCCGGCTCCTGGAGCGTGCTGCCGGTGCCGAACGACCGCATGCCGGCCCTGGTGAAGGACGAGCGCCTGCCGGTCATCTCTTTCACCGGTTCGGACAAGGTCGGTTACGCGATCCAGGAGTCGGTGCCGGGCAAGCACTGCACCCTGGAGCTGGGCGGCAACGGCGCGGCCGTCGTCCTCGCCGACTGGTCCTCCGAGGCCGACCTCGACCGGGCGGCGTCCCGGATCGCCACCTTCGCCAACTACCAGGGCGGCCAGTCCTGCATCTCGGTGCAGCGCGTCATCGCGGACGCCTTGGTCTACGACCGCCTCGTCCCGAAGATCGTGGCGGCCGTCGAGGCGCAGGGCACCGGCGACCCGTCCGACGACGCGACCGACGTCGGCCCCCTGGTCAGCGAGGACGCGGCCAAGCGCGTCGAGTCCTGGGTCGACGAGGCCGTGAACGCCGGCGCCAAGCTGCTCACCGGTGGCAAGCGGGACGGCGCGACGTACGCCCCGACCGTCCTGGAGAACCTGCCGGCCGATGTCACCCTCGCCTGCGAGGAAGTTTTCGGCCCGGTTCTGACGCTGCACAAGGTGGACGGTGAGGACGAGGCCTTCGCGGCGGTCAACGACTCCAAGTTCGGCCTGCAGACCGGCGTGTTCACGCACGACCTGCAGACCGCGTTCCGCGCCCACCGCGCACTCGAAGTCGGCGGCGTCATCATCGGTGACGTCCCGTCCTACCGCGCGGACCAGATGCCGTACGGCGGCGTCAAGCAGTCCGGCGTCGGCCGCGAGGGCGTCCGCTACGCGATGGACGACTACACCTACGAGCGGGTCATGGTGCTCACCGGGATCGACCTCTGAGCTGCTCGCTCGCCGATCTTCCGGTGGACAGCACCTGCCGGAACTCGGGGGCGCACACCATGCGGTGTGCGCCCCCGCCGCATGTCCGCCGCGATTTTCCCCGGATGTGCCGTCCGGCCAGCCGAATTCGTGCGGCCGACGAGGTGGTGCTCACACGAGGGCTGGTACAGGTCGCTCGGATCGGGTAGATACGGCCAAGTAGCACCGGCTGGTAGTGCCGGGACCAGAGCCCCGACTCAGCGGCGAGGTGAGCCCTCATGTCCGCCCCATCCGTACCATCCGCCCCTTCCGGCAAGCCCACGGTCACGGAGCGTGAAGCGCGGCAGGTCGCCGAGGCCGCCCGCGAGCAGCAGTGGCGCAAGCCCAGCTTCGCCAAGGAGCTGTTCCTGGGCCGTTTCCGGCTCGAACTGATCCACCCGCACCCCACTCCGCCGGCCGAGTCCGTCGAACGCGGCGAGGCGTTCCTCGCCAAGCTGCGGGACTTCTGCGACACGAAGATCGACGGCGAGCGCATCGAGCGCGAAGTGCAGATTCCCGATGAGGTCATCGACGGCCTCAAGGACATCGGCGCGTTCGGCATGAAGATCGACACCAAGTACGGGGGACTCGGCCTCACCCAGGTCTACTACAACAAGGCCCTCGGCCTCGTCGGCTCCGCCAACCCCTCCATCGGCGCGCTGCTCTCGGCCCACCAGTCCATCGGTGTGCCGCAGCCCCTCAAGCTTTTCGGGACGCAGGAGCAGAAGGAGACCTTCCTGCCGCGCTGCGCCCGTACCGACATCTCCGCGTTCCTGCTCACCGAGCCGGACGTGGGCTCGGACCCGGCGCGCCTGGCGACCACCGCCGTTCCCGACGGGGACGACTACATCCTCGACGGCGTGAAGCTGTGGACGACCAACGGCGTCGTCGCCGACCTGCTTGTCGTCATGGCCCGGGTGCCCAAGTCGGACGGGCACAAGGGCGGCATCACCGCCTTCGTTGTCGAAGCCGCCTCCGAGGGCATCACCGTCGAGAACCGCAACGCCTTCATGGGCCTGCGCGGCCTGGAGAACGGCGTCACCCGTTTCCATCAGGTACGCGTCCCCGCCGCCAACCGCATCGGACCCGAGGGCGCCGGCCTCAAGATCGCCCTGACCACCCTCAACACCGGACGGCTCTCCTTGCCCGCCATGTGCGTCGGCGCCGGCAAGTGGTGCCTGAAGATCGCCCGCGAGTGGTCCAGGGTCCGCGAGCAGTGGGGCAAGCCGATCGCCAAGCACGAGGCCGTCGGCTCGAAGATCGCCTTCATCGCCGCCACCACCTTCGCCCTCGAGGCCGTGGTCGATCTCTCCAGCCAGATGGCCGACGAGGACCGCAACGACATCCGGATCGAGGCCGCGCTGGCCAAGCTCTACGGCTCCGAGATGGCCTGGCTGATGGCCGACGAGCTGGTGCAGATCCGCGGCGGCCGCGGCTTTGAGACCGCCGCCTCCCTCGCCGCCCGCGGCGAGCGCGCTGTCCCCGCCGAGCAGATGCTGCGCGACCTGCGCATCAACCGCATCTTCGAGGGGTCGACGGAGATCATGCACCTGCTCATCGCCCGCGAGGCCGTCGATGCGCACCTCTCGGTCGCGGGCGACCTCATCGACCCGGAGAAGTCCCTCTCCGACAAGGCCAAGGCGGGCGCGCGGGCCGGCGGGTTCTACGCCCGCTGGCTGCCCAAACTCGTCGCCGGTCCGGGCCAGCTGCCGCGCACCTTCAGCGAGTTCCACCCGCCAGGCCACCGCGACCTGTCCCAGCACCTGCGCTATGTCGAGCGCTCGTCCCGTAAGCTCGCCCGCTCCACCTTCTACGCCATGTCGCGCTGGCAGGGCCGGATGGAGACCAAGCAGGGCTTCCTCGGCCGGATCGTCGACATCGGCGCCGAGCTGTTCGCGATGAGTGCGGCCTGCGTCCGGGCCGACATGCTCCGCCGGGAGGGCGACAACGGCCGCGAGGCGTACCAGCTCGCCGACGCCTTCTGCCGGCAGGCGCGGATCCGTGTCGAGGAGCTCTTCGGGCGGCTGTGGACCAACACCGACGACCTCGACCGCAGGGTCGTTTCCAGCGTCCTCGACGGCGCCTACACCTGGCTGGAGGACGGCATCGTGGACCCCTCGGGCGACGGCCCCTGGATCGCCGATGCCACCCCCGGCCCGACCCGGAAGGAGAACGTCCACCGGCCCATCCGCTGAAATTCCGCACCCAGCGAGTGCTGGGATCGCCGAACCGTACGCTGACGGCCGCCCGGGGTACCCCATACGGTGACCCCGGGCGGCCGGGCACGTTTCACACGCAACAATGGGGGGATGACGGACGACTGCCTCGCTCACCCGCACTTCCGCTATGACGCGGCCACCGCCGCCGGCGGGGGGCCGCGGGACATTGTGATCCTCGGTTCCACCGGCTCGATCGGCACTCAGGCCATCGATGTCGTACTGCGCAACCCCGACCGCTTCCGGGTCACCGGCCTGTCCGCCGCCGGCGGGCGCGTGGCGCTGCTGGCCGAGCAGGCCCACCAGCTGCGGGTCCGTACGGTCGCAGTCGCCCGCGAGGACGTGGTGCCCGCGCTGCGCGAGGCGCTGTCCGCTCGGTACGGGCCCGGAGAGCCGCAGCCCGAGATCCTGGCGGGGCCGGACGCGGCAACGGAACTGGCCCGCACCGACTGCCACTCCGTTCTCAACGGCATCACCGGCTCCATCGGCCTCGCCCCCACCCTCGCCGCCCTGGAGGCCGGCCGGGTGCTGATCCTGGCCAACAAGGAGTCGCTGATCGTCGGCGGCCCGCTGGTGAAGGCGATCGCCAAGCCCGGCCAGATCGTGCCCGTCGACTCCGAGCACTCCGCGCTGTTCCAGGCCCTCATGGGTGGCAACCGCCAGGAGGTCCGCAAGCTGCTCGTCACCGCCTCCGGAGGCCCCTTCCGCGGCCGTACGAAGGCGGAGCTGGCCTCCGTCACCCCCGCGCAGGCGCTCGCCCATCCCACCTGGGACATGGGCCCGGTGATCACCATCAACTCAGCGACCCTGGTCAACAAGGGACTGGAGGTCATCGAGGCGCACCTGCTCTACGACATCCCGTTCGACCGGATCGAGGTCGTCGTCCATCCGCAGTCCTACGTGCACTCGATGGTGGAGTTCGTGGACGGCTCCACGCTGCTGCAGGCCAGCCCGCCCGATATGCGGATGCCGATCGCACTGGGCCTCGGCTGGCCCGACCGGGTGCCGGACGCCGCGCCCGGCTGCGACTGGACGAAGGCCTCGGCCTGGGAGTTCTTCCCGCTGGACGAGGACGCGTTCCCGTCGGTGGGGCTCGCCCGCCACGTCGGCGGCCTCGGCGGTACCGCACCCGCGGTGTTCAATGCGGCGAACGAGGAGTGCGTCGACGCCTTCCTGGCCGGCCGGCTGCCGTTCAATGGCATCGTGGACACGGTGGCCGACGTGGTCGCCGAACACGGCACACCCCGGGGAACCGGGCTGACCGTCGCGGATGTCCTGGAAGCGGAGGCCTGGGCGCGCAGCCGCGCCCGTGAACTGGCTGCTCGTGCGGCGGACGCGACATCGGAGGCGCAGGCGTGACGACATTGATGACGGTCCTTGGCATAGTCGTCTTCTTCGTCGGTCTGCTCTTCTCGATCGCCTGGCACGAGCTGGGACATCTGTCCACCGCGAAGCTCTTCGGCATCCGGGTGCCGCAGTACATGGTCGGCTTCGGCCCGACCCTCTGGTCGCGGCGCAAGGGCGAGACCGAGTACGGCATCAAGGCGATCCCGCTCGGCGGCTATATCCGCATGATCGGGATGTTCCCGCCCGGGGACGACGGCAAGGTCACCGCGCGGTCGACCTCGCCCTGGCGCGGCATGATCGAGGACGCCCGGTCGGCCGCCTTCGAGGAGCTCCAGCCCGGGGACGAGAGGCGACTGTTCTACACGCGCAAGCCGTGGAAGCGCGTGATCGTCATGTTCGCCGGGCCGTTCATGAACCTGATCCTGGCTGTGGCGATCTTCCTCGGGGTGCTGATGGGCTTCGGCATCAACACCCAGACCACCACCGTCAGCACCGTCTCGGACTGTGTGATCGCGCAGAGTGAGCACCGGGACACCTGCAAGAAGGGCGACCCGGACTCGCCCGCCAAGGCCGCGGGCCTGCGGCCCGGCGACAAGATCGTCGCCTTCCAGGGCCGGCCGGTCGACGACTGGTCCGCCCTGCAGGGGCGCATCCGCGACACCATCGGCCCAGCCACGCTCACCGTCGAGCGCCACGGTGAGCGCAAGACGCTGCACGCCGATCTGGTCGCGAACAAGGTGGTCAAGAACGACGGGAAGGGCGGGCAGGTCCGCGGCGAGTACGTCACCGCCGGCTTCCTGGGCTTCAGCCCGGCCACCGGAGTCGTCAAGCAGTCCCTGGACCAGTCGGCGGACCGCATGGGCGACATGATCACCTCGGGTGTCCAGGCGCTGATCGATCTGCCGTCGAAGGTCCCCGCCCTGTGGGACGCGACCTTCGGTGACGGCAAGCGCGAGCCCGACTCCCCGATGGGCGTGGTCGGCGCGGCCCGTGTGGGCGGTGAGGTGTTCAACCTCGACATCCCGCCGCAGCAGCGGATCGCGACCATGCTCTTCCTGGTCGCCGGCTTCAATCTGTCGCTGTTCCTGTTCAACATGCTGCCGTTGCTGCCGCTGGACGGCGGGCACATCGCGGGCGCGGTGTGGGAGTCCGTACGCCGTAACGCGGCCCGCGTCTTCCGGCGGCCCGACCCGGGCCCCTTCGATGTGGCGAAGCTGATGCCGGTCGCCTATGTGGTCGCCGGAGTCTTCATCTGCTTCACCCTGCTGGTGCTGATCGCGGACCTGGTCAACCCGGTCCGTATCTCCTGAGGGCCCTCACGTCCGCTCAAGGCGGCTCCACGGCGCGTCCAACGGGGTGGCCTGGATGCCATGCATCCGGCCGCCCCCTTTGGGCGGATTGGCGGGTGTGATGTGCTGGGGACAAGCCCCGTGCCGTAATCTCGGGGCTGGAGCCCGCCGATCTCGGGACCTAGATCCATAACTTGGGGTTGCTCGCCAGATGACTGCGATTTCGCTGGGAATGCCGTCCGTTCCGACTAAGCTCGCCGACCGCCGCGTCAGCCGGAAGATCCAGGTCGGGTCGGTGGCGGTGGGTGGGGACGCTCCGGTGTCGGTGCAGTCCATGACGACGACCGTGACCGCGGACATCGGTGCGACGCTGCAGCAGATCGCGGAGCTGACCGCGTCGGGCTGCCAGATCGTACGCGTCGCCTGTCCGTCGCAGGACGACGCCGAAGCGCTGCCGGTGATCGCGAAAAAGTCGCAGATCCCGGTGATCGCGGACATTCACTTCCAGCCCAAGTACGTCTTCGCGGCCATCGACGCGGGCTGTGCGGCGGTCCGGGTGAACCCGGGCAACATCCGCCAGTTTGACGACAAGGTCAAGGAGATCGCCAAGGCGGCCTCCGACGCGGGCGTGCCGATCCGCATCGGCGTGAACGCGGGCTCCCTGGACAAGCGGCTGCTGGAGAAGTACGGCAAGGCCACGCCCGAGGCGCTGGTCGAGTCCGCCCTGTGGGAGTGCTCGCTGTTCGAGGAGCACGGCTTCCGGGACATCAAGATCTCGGTGAAGCACAACGACCCCGTGGTGATGATCCAGGCCTACCGGCAGCTGGCCGCGCAGTGCGACTACCCCCTCCACCTCGGCGTCACCGAGGCCGGCCCGGCGTTCCAGGGCACCATCAAGTCCGCGGTGGCCTTCGGCGCCCTGCTCAGCGAGGGCATCGGCGACACAATCCGGGTCTCGCTGTCCGCGCCGCCGGCCGAGGAGGTCAAGGTCGGCATCCAGATCCTGGAGTCCCTCGGCCTGCGCCAGCGCCGGCTGGAAATCGTCTCCTGCCCGTCCTGCGGCCGCGCCCAGGTCGATGTGTACAAGCTCGCGGACGAGGTGACCGCGGGTCTGCAGGGCATGGAGGTGCCGCTGCGGGTGGCGGTCATGGGCTGCGTCGTCAACGGCCCGGGCGAGGCCCGCGAGGCCGACCTCGGTGTGGCCTCGGGCAACGGCAAGGGCCAGATCTTCGTCAAGGGCGAGGTCATCAAGACCGTGCCGGAATCGAAGATCGTCGAGACCCTGATCGACGAAGCCATGAAGATCGCCGAGCAGATGGAGAAGGACGGCGTCGCCTCCGGCGAGCCCCAGATTTCCATCAGCGGCTGACCCCCGCGGGCTCGCCGCCCCCATCGCTCAGCCGGTCCCCGGCATCCAGCGTCCGAGCCCCGGCCCCGGAACATCCCGGGCCGGGGCGCACAGCTCCCGGGGGCGGGCGCTCACCAGCACGTTCCAGGTACAGTGCGGAGACCAGTCCATCCCGACGCCCCCTTCGGCGCAGGAGGGCCCAGCCCGCACGGTGAGGCATTGCGACACGTGTTGACGACCACCACCAGCAGGGTCCTCGAGCCCAGCGAGCTCGACGACGCCCTCGCGGTCCTCGACCGCGATCCGGTCGCCAATGCCTTCGTCGCTGCCCGCATCCAGATAGCGGGGCTCGACCCCTGGCGGCTCGGCGGAGAGATGTGGGGCTGGTACGCCGATGGACGGCTGGAGTCGCTCTGCTACAGCGGCGCGAACCTCGTCCCCATCTGCGCGACGCCCGACGCCGTACGGGCCTTCGCCGACCGCGCGCGCCGGGCCGGCCGACGCTGCTCCTCGATCGTCGGCCCCGCCGAGCCCACCGCCCAGCTGTGGTCGCTGCTCGAGCCCAGCTGGGGCCCTGCCCGTGAGGTCCGCCCCCACCAGCCGCTCATGGTCACCACGACCGTGCCCGAGGACATCGAGCCCGATCCGCTCGTCCGCCGCATCCGCAAGGACGAGATCGACATCCTTATGCCGGCCTGCGTGGCGATGTTCACCGAGGAGGTCGGCGTCTCCCCGCTCGCGGGCGACGGCGGGCTGCTCTACCAGGCGCGGGTCGCCGAGCTCGTCAGAACCGGCCGGGCCTTTGCCCGGATCGAGAACGGCCAGGTCGTCTTCAAGGCAGAGATCGGTGCGGCCACCCCCAAGGTCTGCCAGATCCAGGGCGTGTGGGTCGCACCGGAGTTCCGCGGCCGGGGCCTCTCCGAGATCGGCATGGCGGCCGTCCTGAAGTACGCGCTGCGGGACGTCGCACCGGTCGCGAGCCTCTACGTCAACGACTTCAACACCCCCGCCCGCGCCGCCTACCGACGTGTGGGTTTCCGCGAGGCAGGCGCCTTTATGAGCGTGCTGTTCTGATCGCTCAAGGCCGGGGTCGCGATCGGGCGGGGATCGGTAGTCTCGCGGCCATGGGTGACGTCGTGGTCGGGCCGCTCGACCTTGCAGCGCGCGTGGACGAGGCACTGGCCGTGCAGGCGCTCGCCTTCGGTCTGTCCAGCGGCGAGGTCCGGGTACGGCGGCACATCGTGCTGCGGCATCTCACCTGCCGGGGCGCCCGCGCCCTCGGCGCCACCACATCCAGCGGCCGCCTCGTCGGCTTCGTCTACGGCATGCCCAACGACCGCACGCACTGGTGGTCGACCGTCGTCGAGCCGTATCTGCGGCGCGCCGGGCACGACTGGTGGCTCGACGACTCCTTCGTCATCACCGAGCTGCACGTCCACCCCGACTTCCAGCGGCGGGGCATCGGACGCAGCCTGATCACCACCATCACCGACGGGGCCGCCGAACCGCGCAGCATCCTGTCCGCGATCGACACCGACAGCCCGGCGCGCGCCATGTACCACGCGCTCGGCTACCACGACCTCGCGCGCCAGGTGATCTTCCCGACCGCCCCGAGCCCGTACGCGGTCATGGGCGCGCCCCTGCCGCTGCTGCGCTAGCCGCGGGCTGCCGAGGCCCCGGGGTGGCGATGACCCGTTTCCGGCGACCGCCCGGTCCCGGATAGCCTCCTGACAACCGCACTTCGCAAGCAGGAGATACGTCATGGTCCAGCGCATGTCCCGGATGATGCTCAAGACACTGCGCGACGACCCGGCCGATGCCGAGACCACCAGCCACAAGCTGCTGGTCCGCGCCGGGTACGTCCGCCGCTCGTCAGCGGGGATCTGGACCTGGTTGCCGCTGGGCAAGAAGATCCTCGAGAACGTCTCGCGCGTGGTCCGCGAGGAGATGGACGCCATCGGCGCTCAGGAGGTGTTGCTGCCCGCGCTGCTGCCCAAGGAGCCGTACGAGGCCACCGGGCGCTGGGAGGAGTACGGCGAGCAGCTCTTCCGGCTCAAGGACCGCAAGGGCGCCGACTACCTCCTCGGCCCCACCCACGAAGAGATCTTCACCCTGGTGGTCAAGGACCAGTGCACGTCCTACAAGGACCTGCCCGTGATCCTCTACCAGATCCAGACCAAGTTCCGGGACGAGGCCCGGCCGCGTTCCGGCGTGCTGCGCGGCCGCGAGTTCCAGATGAAGGACTCGTACTCCTTCGACCTCGACGACGAGGGGCTCGCCGAGTCCTACCGGCTGCACCGCGAGGCCTACACCCGGATCTTCCAGCGGCTCGGCCTGGAGTACCGCATCGTCTCGGCGGTGTCCGGCGCGATGGGCGGCTCGGCGTCCGAGGAGTTCCTGGCCCCGGCCGCGGCGGGCGAGGACACCTTCGTCGACTGCCCCGCCTGCGACTACGCCGCCAATACGGAGGCGGTGACGGTGACCGTGCCGCCCGCCCCGCAGGTCGAGCACCCGCCGATCGAGGTGCTGGACACCCCTGACACCCCGACCATCGAGACCCTGGCCGAGCACCTGGGCGTACCCGCCTCGGCGACGCTGAAGAACCTCCTGGTCAAGGTCGACGGGGAGATCACGGCCGTCGGCGTCCCCGGCGACCGCGAGGTCGACCTCGGCAAGCTCGGCGAGCACCTGTCGCCCGCCGTCGTGGAACTGGTGACGGCCGAGGACTTCGCCGACCGGCCCGACCTCGTACGCGGCTACGTCGGCCCGCAGGGCATGGCGGGCAGCGCCTTCCGCTACATCGCCGACCCGCGGGTCGCCCCCGGCACCGCCTGGGTCACCGGCGCCAACCAGCCCGACAAGCACGCCAAGAACGTCGTCTGCGGCCGCGATTTCGAGGTCGACCAGTACCTCGACGTGGTCGTCGTCGAGCCGGGCGACCCCTGCCCGCAGTGCGGCGCGGGCCTGGAGATCGGCCGGGCCATCGAGATCGGCCACATCTTCCAGCTCGGCCGCAAGTACACCGACAGCTTTGAGCTGGACGTCCTCGGACGAGAGGGGAAGCCGGTCCGGGTGACCATGGGCAGCTACGGAATCGGCGTCTCCCGCGCCGTCGCCGCGCTGGCGGAGCAGACCGCGGACGAGAAGGGCCTGTGCTGGCCGCGCGAGGTGGCCCCGGCCGACGTCCACATCGTGGCGGCGGGCAAGGCGCAGCAGACCGAGCTGGCGTTGGAGGTCGCCGAGAAGCTGCACTCGGCGGGCGTACGGGTCCTCGTCGACGACCGGGCAGGGGTGTCGCCGGGCGTGAAGTTCACCGACGCGGAGCTGATCGGCGTGCCGACGATCCTGGTCGTCGGACGTCGGGCGGGCGAAGGCATCGTCGAGCTGAAGGACCGGCGCACGGGCGAGCGCGAGGAAGTGGCGGTGGACGAGGCACTGGCTCGCCTCGCGTCCTGACCGGCGAAGGGTGGCCCGCCGCGGGGTCCTGACCTGCGACATCGCGCGGCGCCCCCGTACACCTGCGCTCACGGCCCGCGGCCGTCGGGACCAGGCTGTTGAACGGCGGCCGTCAGAGCCAGTCGGCGAACTCCAGGAGCAGTTCGCCGTCTGGGACGTGGCCGGTGGTCAGGGCACGGACGCCCGACTCGACCACGCGGAACAGCGCCCAGCCGCGCAGCCGGTCCCGGTCCACGTCCAGGGAATCCGCCAGTTTCGCCACCCGGCGGCGCCCAGCGGCGGCGCCGCTCGGTGCGGCCACCAGATCCTCGAGCCGGTCCCGTACGAGCCGGGCCAGGTCGTACGCCCGCTCGCCGACCAGCGGCTCCGGCCCCACCGCCAGCCACGGCGTGCGGTCCGCGGCCAGCACCTTGCCCTGCCGGAAGCGCCCGTGCAGCAGTACCGCCTCGGGCGGCAGAGCGACGAGCTCCTCGCGGGCGGCCAGCGCTTCGTCGATCAGCGGCCGGATGTCCGCCGCCCACGGCTCGTCGGCCGCCGAGCGCAGCGTCTCCGCCGCGCGGGCGGTGCGCTCGGCCACCGACTCGAAGGGATGGTCGTCCCCCGGGTCGATCCACAGCCGCCGCACCGTGCCCGCCGCCTCCAGCTGCGCTTTGGCGTCCGGAAGGGAGCTCAGCGAGACCTCGCCGTGCAGCCGCTCCAGCAGTAGGGCGCCCGAGGCGGGATCGGCCTCCAGGAGCCGTACGGCACCCCAGCCGTTCCAGCGGGCGAGGGCCACGTCCTCCGGCAGCGACTGCGCGCCCGGGGTCAGGAGTTTGAGCGTCGCGGGCGTCCCGTCGGGCCGTCGTACGAGGACGACCAGGCTGCTGCGGCCGCCGGGCGCCTGCACGCGCTCGGGAGTCAACTCCCAGCGGTCCAGGGCGGCGTGGACGAGCCCGGGCAGGTCCCTCAGCCACGCCGCCCCGGCTTCCCCGCATCCCTCGGCCAGTGCGCGTACCAGACGCCGCGGCGGTTCAAGGGAGATGCTGCCGTCGGGCCGTGCTGCTGAAGCCATCCCTGAGCTGTCCCTTTCAGATCCTGCGTATGGTGCGGTCGGTCCCGGTGGGCGTGCGCCGAACACCGTTCGCCGGCCGGACCGCCGCTGGTCGGCCGCCGGTCAGAGCGCGTCCGCGGCGGTGCTGCCGGCCGATGCGGAGGGCATGGCGGGAACCTTCCGTTCGGCAAGCCCAGGGAAGGCTACGCTGCCGCCTCGCCAGCGCACGGCCCGGACCGCCGCCTCCCGCAGCGCGGCCGCCGCCTCGCGGCGCAGCGAGCCGTCCGAGGCGCGTACGAGATCGGCGTAGACAGCTGCCACGCGGTCCTCCAGCTCGGCCGCGAGCCGGACCGCGGCGGCCGCGTCCGGCACGGGGAAGGGGAGGGCGTAGGCGGCCGCCGAGGCGTCGGGCACACCGCCCAGGTCGCGAACGGTGCGGCGGAGGGCGTCGCGGCGCGCGCGATGCGCGTCATATCCCTCGCGGGCCTCGTTGCGCCGGGTGTCCCCGATCCGCCCGCCCACCACGCCGTACCCGTAGACGGCCGCGTGCTCGGCGGCCAGGGCGGCCTGTGCGGCGGCAAGGTCGCCCTTCTCCGGCGCGCTGGGGCCTGTTGCGGTCGTCATCCCGTCCCTCCGATCCCGTGCATCTGCCCTGTCCGAGGCGTGCACTCATAGGCCGCCTCGCCGGCCCCGCGGCGTGCCGCTGACCTCACCCCGCGCACGGATAGATCCGCGCGCCCCCATGGGTTGCTCTCGAGCGGGCATCCGGTGTCGCGGGCCCGCTTCGTCATCAGCCGGTCTCCGTGAGGAGGTATGCGTGGGCCGCGCCCGCCGCTGAGACCGAGGCGAGGAGGCGCGCCAGTTCCGGTGGCGCGTCCAGCAGTGCGAGGCCGCGGGCGTCAGCGGTGCGTCGCTCGGCGTCGGCCAGTGCGGCGAGGGCCGCCTTCTCCTCCTTCGGTACAGCCGGGGGAGGACTGCCGGATGCGGCCGGTGATGCGGCCGGTGATGCAGTCGGCGAGGCGGCCGGCTGTCGGCGGGGTGCGTGGAACGCCTCAGCGTGGCGGGCGACCTCGGCCCGCAGCGGCCGCAGCCGCTCCGCCAGCCCGGGGTGCGCCGACGCGGTGGCCTCGTACCGTGCCAGCAGCGCGTCCGACTCGCGCGCCGCCCGCTCACGCAGCTTCCGGGCCTCCTGGCTCCGTTCGTCCCGCCCGGGCCCGGCGGAGCCGTCGTCCGAGCAGCCTGTGAGCGCGACGGCGGCCGCGGCGCCCGCCGCGGTGCGGAGGGCGCCGGTCAGCAGGCTCCGTCTGCTGCTGCTCGGCCCGGACGGGCGCCATGGCGGCGGCGAGGGGAACGGCACGGTTCACATCCTGTGGGAGCGTCAGGGGCCGACGTAAGGAGCAGCCGCGGACGTGACGTCCATGATCGGCCGGAGCTGAGCGTACCCGCGGGTTCGACAGAGTTCGCCGACCGGCTCGGCCGACTGCGGTTTGCCCCCCGTTCGCCTCCAAGCCGCTCCCGCCGGAGCCGGGAGTTCCACCGCTCTGCGGACGAAGTCCGCCGCTGCGGCTCCCCCGTCGCGGCGCCCTGGGCATACCAGTTCACGACGCGGGCAGGCGGACAGCAACACCGTCCGCGACCGGATACCCTTTGACCTGACACGCGACCTTCCACAACAGCAAACGCGGCCGAGGAGTCACCCGGATGAGCACCACCCAGAGCGAGAGGCTGCGCGGACTGCTCGAACCGCTGGTCGCCGCGCAAGACCTGGATCTGGAAGAGATCCACGTGACACCAGCAGGGAATCGGCGCGTGCTCCGGATCGTGGTGGACTCCGACGAGGGAGTCAAGCTCGACACCTGCGCGGAGTTGAGCCGCACGGTCTCCCAGAAGCTCGACGAGACAGACGTCATGGGCGGAGCCCCGTACGTCCTCGAGGTCACTTCTCCCGGCACCGACCGGCCGCTCACCGAGCCGCGTCACTACCGCCGGGCCACCGGCCGTCTCATCAAGGCCCGGCTCGCCGAGGGCGGCGACCTGGTCGCCCGGATCACCGCCGTCGACGATGAGGGTGTCGACCTGGAGGTGCCGGGTGTGAAGGGCCGTAAGCCCACCGCCCGCAGGCTCGCCTTCGACGAGATCGCCAAGGCCCGGGTGGAGATCGAGTTCAACCGCAAGGCCGCCGAGAAGAGCGCCGCGGCCGCTGACGACGAGAGCCAGGAGGAGGCGTAGCCGTGGACATCGACATGAGCGCCCTGCGGGGTCTGGTGAGGGAGAAGGAGATCTCCTTCGACCTACTGGTCGAGGCGATCGAGGCAGCCCTCCTCATCGCGTACCACCGGACCGAGGGAAGCCGCCGCCACGCGCGCGTGGAGCTCGACCGCAACACCGGCCATGTGACGGTGTGGGCCAAGGAAGACCCCGAGGACGTCCCGGAGGGCGCCGAGCCGCGCGAGTTCGACGACACCCCCTCCGGCTTCGGCCGGATCGCCGCCACGACCGCCAAGCAGGTGATCCTGCAGCGGCTGCGCGACGCCGAGGAGGAGATCACCTTCGGCGAGTACGCGGGCCGTGAGGGCGATGTCGTGGCCGGTGTCGTCCAGCAGGGCAAGGACCCGCGGAACGTCCTGGTGGACATCGGCAAGCTCGAGGCGATCCTGCCGGTGCAGGAGCAGGTCCCGGGCGAGGACTACAAGCACGGCACCCGCCTGCGCTCGTATGTCGTCCGCGTGGCCAAGGGCGTGCGCGGCCCGTCGGTGACCCTCTCGCGCACCCACCCGAACCTGGTGAAGAAGCTCTTCGCGATGGAGGTCCCGGAGATCGCCGACGGCTCGGTGGAGATCGCCGCCATCGCCCGCGAGGCCGGCCACCGCACCAAGATCGCCGTACGGTCCACCCGTGCGGGCCTGAACGCCAAGGGCGCCTGCATCGGCCCCATGGGCGGCCGGGTGCGCGCGGTCATGGCCGAGCTGCAGGGCGAGAAGATCGACATCGTCGACTGGTCGGACGACCCGGCGGAGCTGGTCGCACACGCCCTGTCACCCGCCCGAGTGAGCAAGGTCGAGGTCGTCGATCTGGCGTCGCGCTCCGCGCGCGTCACCGTGCCCGACTACCAGCTGTCCCTCGCCATCGGCAAGGAGGGGCAGAACGCCCGACTGGCCGCACGCCTCACCGGCTGGAGGATCGACATCCGGCCGGACACCGAGCAGCAGCCTGTCGAGCAGAGCTGACCACATCCCGGGAAACTTCCTGGCGGAAGAGGAAATAACGAGCGGCCGTGCGGGCATTACCCCAGAAGGGTGAGGCCGGTGCGGGGAGGTAGACTTAGCGTGTCTGGCCGGACGCGTGCCCGTGCACGCCCTGAACGAACTTGTGTGGGGTGCCGGGAGCGGACGGCCAAGGGCGATCTGCTGCGCATCGCGGTGATCGAGGACGAGTGCGTCCCCGATCTTCGCGGTACGCTGCCCGGCCGGGGTGCATATGTGCACCCCGCCCTGGTCTGTCTCGACCTGGCGGTCCGCCGCCGGGCGCTCTCCCGGGCCTTTCGGGGCCGGGGACCGCTCGGCACAGCGGCACTGCGCCGGTACGTCGAGCAGGCAACCGAGCAGGCAACACCGTAAGAGCACGGCACGGGTAACCGTGCGGTCAGGTACCTCGCGAGTCGGAAGTAGGTCGAGATTGCGATGAGCACTCGATGAGTACGCGATGAGTACGCCCATGAAGTAGCGAAGGTCCGGCGGACGTCCACCCCGGACCAGAAGGAGCGAAGTGGCTAAGGTCCGGGTATACGAACTCGCCAAGGAGTTCGGAGTTGAGAGCAAGGTCGTCATGGCCAAGCTCCAAGAACTTGGTGAATTCGTCCGTTCGGCGTCCTCGACGATCGAGGCACCGGTTGTTCGCAAACTGACTGACGCTTTCCAGCAGGGCAACGGCTCCGGCCGTGCCGCCGGTAAGCCGTCGGCGCCGCGCAAGGCGCCTGCCAAGCCGTCCGCCCCGGGTGTGACGGCCCGTTCTGCTGCCCCCAAGCCCGGTGCGCCCAAGCCCGCCGCCGAGGCAGCCCCGAAGACTCCCGCGGCGCCGACCCCCGGTCCGCGCCCGACCCCGGGCCCGAAAGCTCCGGCCGCGCCCAAGCCCGGCCCCGCCCAGCCCGTGACCCCCGCCCCGGCCGCACCGGAGTTCACCGCGCCCCCGTCGGCTCCCGCCGGCCCCAAGCCCGGTGCGACCCCCGGCCCGCGTCCGGCCCGCCCGTCCACTCCCGGCCAGGGCCGTGGCGAGGGCGCACGTCCGTCCGGCCCGCGCCCCGGTGGTGAGCGTCAGGCTCCGCGCCCCGGTGGTGAGCGTCAGGCCCCGCGCCCCGGCGGTGAGCGTCAGGCTCCGCGCCCCGGCGGGCGAACGGCCGGCCCGCGCCCGGGCAACAACCCCTTCACCTCCGGCGGCAGCACCGGTATGGCGCGTCCGCAGGCGCCCCGTCCCGGTGGTGGCGCGCGGCCCGGCGTTCCCGGCGGTCCGCGTCCGCAGGGCCAGGGCGGTCCCCGTCCGCAGGGTCCGGGCGGCGCTCGTCCGACCCCGGGCGGCATGCCGCGTCCGCAGGGCGCCCAGGGCGGTCCTCGTCCCGGTGGCGGCCCCGCCGGTCCGCGTCCGAACCCGGGCATGATGCCGCAGCGCCCGGCTGCCGGCCCGCGTCCTGGCCCCGGTGGCGGCGGTCGCGGTCCCGGCGGCGCAGGCCGTCCCGGTGGCGGCGGTCGTCCCGGCTTCGCCGGCCGTCCCGGCGCCGGTGCCGGTCGTCCGGGTGGCGGTGGCGGCGGCGGCTTCGCCGGCCGTCCCGGTGGGGGCGGCGGCGGTGGCGGCGGCTTCGGCGGTCGTCCCGGCTTCGGCGGTCGTCCGGGCGGTCCCGGCGGCCGTGGTGGCACGCAGGGTGCGTTCGGCCGTCCCGGCGGTCCGGCACGTCGCGGCCGTAAGTCGAAGCGGCAGCGGCGCCAGGAGTACGAGGCCATGCAGGCCCCGTCCATCGGCGGCGTGATGCTGCCTCGCGGCAACGGCCAGACGGTCCGGCTGTCGCGCGGTGCGTCCCTCACCGACTTCGCGGAGAAGATCAACGCCAACCCGGCGTCGCTCGTCCAGGTGATGTTCAACCTGGGTGAGATGGTCACCGCGACCCAGTCGGTCTCCGACGAGACGCTGCAGCTCCTCGGCGAGGAGATGAACTACGTCGTCCAGATCGTCAGCCCGGAGGAGGAGGACCGCGAGCTTCTCGAGTCCTTCGACATCGAGTTCGGCGAGGACGAGGGCGGCGAGGAGTTCCTCGCACCGCGTCCGCCGGTCGTGACCGTCATGGGTCACGTCGACCACGGTAAGACGCGCCTGCTGGACGCGATCCGCAAGACCAACGTCATCGAGGGCGAGGCCGGCGGCATCACCCAGCACATCGGTGCGTACCAGGTGGCGACCGAGGTCAACGACGAAGAGCGTCGGATCACCTTCATCGACACCCCGGGTCACGAGGCGTTCACCGCCATGCGTGCCCGCGGTGCGAAGTCGACCGACATCGCGATCCTCGTGGTCGCGGCGAACGACGGCGTCATGCCGCAGACGGTCGAGGCGCTGAACCACGCCAAGGCGGCCGATGTGCCGATCGTCGTCGCGGTCAACAAGATCGACGTCGAGGGCGCGGACCCGACCAAGGTGCGCGGTCAGCTGACCGAGTACGGCCTGGTGGCCGAGGAGTACGGCGGCGACACGATGTTCGTCGACATCTCCGCCAAGCAGGGTCTGAACATCGACAAGCTGCTCGAGGCCGTCGTCCTGACCGCCGATGCCGCGCTCGACCTGCGCGCCAACCCGAACCAGGACGCCCAGGGCATCGCGATCGAGGCTCACCTCGACCGCGGCCGCGGCGCCGTGGCGACCGTGCTCGTGCAGCGCGGCACCCTGCGGGTCGGCGACACGATGGTGGTCGGCGACGCGTACGGCCGTGTCCGGGCGATGCTCGACGACAAGGGCGAGAACCTCGAGGAAGCGGGTCCGGCGACCCCCGTCCTGGTCCTGGGTCTGACCAACGTCCCGGGCGCCGGCGACAACTTCCTGGTGGTCGACGAGGACCGTACGGCCCGCCAGATCGCCGAGAAGCGCGCTGCGCGCGAGCGCAACGCGGCCTTCGCCAAGCGCACCCGCCGGGTGTCCCTGGAGGACCTGGACAAGGTGCTCAAGGCCGGCGAGGTGCAGCAGCTCAACCTCATCATCAAGGGCGACGCGTCCGGTTCGGTCGAGGCCCTGGAGTCCTCGCTGCTCCAGCTCGACGTCGGCGACGAGGTCGACCTGCGCGTCCTGCACCGCGGTGTGGGTGCGGTCACCGAGACCGACATCGACCTGGCGACGGGCTCCGACGCCATCGTCATCGGCTTCAACGTGCGCGCCGAGGGGCGTGCCACGCAGATGGCCGAGCGCGAGGGTGTGGACGTGCGCTACTACTCGGTCATCTACCAGGTGATCGAGGAGATCGAGGCTGCGCTCAAGGGCATGCTCAAGCCGGAGTACGAGGAGGTCGAGCTCGGCACCGCGGAGATCCGCGAGGTCTTCCGCTCCTCCAAGCTCGGCAACATCGCGGGTGTCATCATCCGCTCCGGCGAGGTCAAGAGGAACGCCAAGGCGCGCCTCATCCGCGACGGCAAGGTCATCGCGGAGAACCTCACCATCGAGGGCCTGCGTCGCTTCAAGGACGACGTCACCGAGATTCGGGAAGGTTTCGAGGGCGGTATCAACCTCGGCAACTACAACGACATCAAGGTCGACGACGTCATCGCGACGTACGAGCTGCGTGAGAAGCCGCGAGGCTGACGCACTTAAGCGCGACCGGGGCCGGTCGGCGGTATTTCCGTCGATCGGCCCCGGCCGTTGCGTGTACGGTTTTGCTGTCCCTGCCGGCGAACGGGCAGGGCTTACGGACGAGGCCTCACGGGTCGGCTTGACCCGGATCACATGTATGTAGGGACGCTGGCCTTCGACATCCTCCTCGGCGACGTACGGTCGCTGAAGGAAAAACGCTCCGTCGTCCGCCCGATCGTCGCCGAGCTGCAGCGCAAGTACGCGGTCAGCGTGGCGGAGGTCGGCGATCAGGACCTGTACCGGCGGACCACCATCGGTCTGGCCGCGGTGTCCGGTGACGCGGGGCATCTCACAGGCGTACTGGACCGGTGCGAGCGTATGGTCGCCGCCCGGCCGGAGGTGGAGCTGCTGTCCGTACGGCGGCAGCTCCACGGGGACGACGACTGACGGCGTCGACGGGGGTCGACGGGGGCCACGGGTGGTTGACGGAGACCGCTGGGGGATCGAGCGGTCGCGTCGTCGCCGCGAGAAGCAACATGCTGGAAGAGAAGAAGGAGTAGGACCAGTGGCCGACAACGCGCGGGCCCGCAAGCTGGCGGACCGCATCCAGGTCGTGGTCGCGGAGACCCTGGATCGGCGCATCAAGGACCCACGGCTGGGTTTCGTGACGATCACGGACGCCCGTGTCACCGGTGACCTGCGGGAGGCCACGGTCTTCTACACGGTCTACGGGGACGACGAGGAGCGCGCGGCGTCGGCCGCCGCGCTGGAGAGCGCCAAGGGCATCCTGCGCTCCGAGGTGGGCCGGCAGACCGGGGTGCGCTTCACCCCGACCCTGACGTTCGTACCGGACGCCCTCCCCGACACCGCCCGCACCATCGACGACCTCCTCGCCAAGGCACGGGCGCGGGACGCCGAGGTACGCGAGTCCTCGACGGGCGCCACGTACGCGGGCGACGCCGATCCGTACCGCAAGCCGGGCGAGGACGAGGACGCCGGCGAGGCATGAGCAAGGGCAGGGGATCCAGCGAGCGAGCCGAAGGGCGCGCCGGTGTCGAAAGCGACGAGACCAAGCGAGGTACGAGCGCAGTGTCGAGGTCGGGGCACCACCCAGCGGTGGCTGGGGGAGTCGACGCCGGGTCCAAGCGCCCGGAGGCGAGCCGAGCGCGAAGGGGGGCGCCGGACGGCTTGGTGATCGTCGACAAGCCGGCGGGGTTCACCTCGCACGACGTGGTCGCGCGCATGCGGCGCCTCGCCGGCACCCGGCGCGTCGGGCACGCCGGCACGCTCGACCCGATGGCGACCGGTGTGCTCGTCATCGGTGTGGAGAAGGCGACGAGGCTGCTGGGGCACCTCGCGCTGACCGAGAAGGAATACGTGGCGACGATCCGGCTCGGCCAGACGACCGTCACGGACGATGCCGAAGGCGAGATCACGGCCTCGGCGGGTGCGGAGGGCGTCGGCCGCGAAGCCATCGACGCGGGCGTCGCCCGGCTGACGGGCGACATCCTCCAGGTGCCGTCCAAGGTCAGCGCGATCAAGATCAACGGCAAGCGGTCGTACTCGCGGGTGCGCGAAGGCGAGGACTTCGAGCTGGCCGCCCGGCCTGTCATGGTCTCCTCCTTCACCGTGCACGCGGTGCGTGAGGAGACGGCGGAGGACGGCACCAGGGTGCTGGACGTGGACGCTACGGTCGTCTGCTCCTCCGGCACCTACATCCGCGCCCTGGCGCGTGATCTGGGCGCCGATCTGGGCGTCGGCGGGCATCTCACGGCCCTGCGGCGGACGCGCGTCGGCCCGTACGGCCTGGACGGGGCCCGTACGCTCGAGCAGCTCGAGAACGCGGTCAACGACTCGGGTCCTGACGGAGGGCTTCCGGTGCTGCCGATCGGCGAGGCGGCGGCCGCGGCATTCCCGCGCTGGGACGTCGACGAGAAGCAGGCCCGGCTCATCGGCCACGGCGTACGTCTGGACGCCCCGGGTCTGGGTGTCACCGGCCCGATCGCGGTCTTCGCCCCCGGAGACCGCTTCCTGGCGCTGGTGGAGGAAACGAAGGGTAAAGCGAAGAGTCTGGCGGTGTTCGCCTAGCTCACCGTGGAGCGGGGGACGCCTGTCGCCTGCGTCCCCCGCTCCACGATCCCCCTCCCCCCTGTGCTTATCCAGCTCGCCCGCCGTATTCACCCCATCGAATAGGCGCGCGGAGTGAATCACCGGAGCGGAAGGGGGCGCGTTCGGTCGGCGATCCGTCCCGAACGCGCCGCCGATGTGGGCGCCTTCCGATGCCGATGCATGCGGCAGGCACCCGGCATGGCAGTCTTAGACCTGCGCAATCGATAGGCAACACGTACACGGGTTCGGGCGAGGAGCGGTCACGGTGCAGCGCTGGCGAGGCTTGGAGGACATCCCCGAGGGCTGGGGACGCAGCGTTGTCACCATCGGCTCCTACGACGGTGTCCACCGTGGGCACCAGCTGATCATCGGCCGCGCGGTGGCACGCGCGCGTGAGCTCGGCATCCCGTCCGTCGTCGTCACCTTCGACCCGCACCCCAGCGAGGTCGTACGCCCCGGCAGCCATCCGCCCCTGCTGGCCGCGCACCACCGGCGTGCGGAGCTGATGGCCGAGTTGGGCGTGGACGCCCTGCTGATCCTGCCGTTCACCACCGAGTTCTCCAAGCTCTCGCCGGCCGACTTCGTGGTGAAGGTGCTCGTCGACAAGCTGCACGCGAAGGTCGTCGTCGAGGGCCCCAACTTCCGCTTCGGGCACAAGGCCGCGGGCAACGTCGACTTCCTCACCGAGCTGGGCAAGACGTACGACTACGAGGTGAACGTGGTCGACCTGTACGTGCGCGGCGAGGCGGGCGGCGGCGAGCCGTTCTCCTCGACCCTGACGCGGCGGCTGGTCGCCGAGGGCGACATGACCGGCGCGATGGAGGTTCTCGGGCGTCCGCACCGGGTCGAGGGCGTGGTCGTACGGGGCGCACAGCGCGGCCGTGAGCTCGGCTACCCGACCGCCAATGTGGAGACGCTGCCGCATACCGCGATCCCGGCCGACGGGGTCTACGCGGGCTGGCTGGAGGTCGAGGGCGAGTCGATGCCCGCGGCGATCTCGGTCGGGACGAACCCGCAGTTCGGCGGCACGGAGCGGACCGTCGAGGCGTATGCGATCGACCGGGTCGGGCTGGATCTGTACGGCCGGCATGTGGCCGTGGACTTCCTCGCCTATCTGCGGGGGCAGAAGAAGTTCGACTCGATCGAGGCGCTGCTGGAGGGCATCGCCGAGGATGTGAAGCGCTCCCGCGAGATGATCGAGGCCCATGAGCGCTGAGCGCGTCCGGAACGTAAACGTCGGTCTTCACCGCCCGGTTGAGGGGTGAAGACCGACGTTTTCTCTTCGGGCTACTGCTGCTGCGGCGGGTAGCCGTAACCGGGCTGCTGCTGCGGCTGCTCGCCCTGTGCCCGCCCCTGTCCGGGCTGCTGCCAGCCCTGCCCGGGCGGGAATCCGGCCTGCTGCGCTCCCGGCTGTCCATCCTGCTGCGGCTGCTGGGTCCAGCCCGGCGGGACCGTGCCCGGCTGAGGCTGAGCACCCGGCTGGGCACCGGGCTGGCCCGACTGCCACTGGGCGCCCGGCTGCGGGTAGTGCGGCGGCAGCGGCTGTCCGGTCCGCGGGTCGACCTGCGCCGGCTGTCCGGTCCGCGGGTCGACCTGCGGCGGCTGTCCGGTCCGCGGGTCGACCTGCGGCGGCTGTGCGTACGGCTGTCCGGGCTGTTGCGGCGGCTGGCCGCCCTGCTGCGGGTACGGGTAGCCGGCGGGCGGCTGCCCGTACGGCTGCTGCTGGCCCGGCAGCGGCGGCGCCATCTGCGGCGGCTGGCCGCTCCCGTCCGCGGTCCACAGCCCCTCGGCCTGCTGGGCGCGGGCGAAGTCCTCGGCGACCATCGCCGAGAGGTTGAAGTACGCCTCGCGGGTCTTCGGCCGCATCATGTCGAGGTCCACCTCCGCGCCGGCGGCGAGGTGCTCGTCGAACGGTACGACGACCACGCCGCGGCAGCGCGTCTCGAAGTGTGCCACGATGTCCTCGACCTTGATCATCTTTCCGGTCTCGCGGACTCCGGAGATGACGGTGATGCTGCGCTGCACCAGGTCGGCGTAGCCGTGCGCCCCCAGCCAGTCCAGGGTGGTGCTCGCGCTGCTCGCACCGTCCACGGACGGGGTGGAGATGATGATCAGCTGGTGCGCGAGGTCGAGCACACCGCGCATCGCGCTGTAGAGCAGACCGGTGCCCGAGTCGGTGAGGATGATCGGGTACTGCCTGCCCAGGATGTCGATGGCGCGCCGGTAGTCCTCGTCGTTGAAGGTCGTGGAGACGGCAGGGTCCACGTCGTTGGCGAGGATCTCCAGGCCGGACGGGGCCTGCGAGGTGAACCGGCGGATGTCCATGTAGCTGTGCAGGTGCGGGATCGCCTGCACCAGGTCACGAATGGTCGCGCCGGTCTCGCGACGGACGCGGCGGCCGAGCGTGCCGGCGTCCGGGTTGGCGTCGATCGCGAGGATCTTGTCCTGGCGCTCGGAGGCGAGCGTGGCGCCCAGGGCGGTGGTGGTCGTGGTCTTGCCGACACCGCCCTTGAGGCTGATGACCGCGATCCGGTAGCAGGAGAGCACCGGCGTGCGGATCAGGGCCAGTTTGTGCTGCCGCTCGGCCTCCTCCTTCTTGCCGCCGATCTTGAACCGGGACGGCTGGGGGATGTTGCCGCCGGGCTTCTTGCGCTTGGGCTGGTTGCGCAGCAGACGGTCGGAGGTCAGGTCGACCGAGGCGCCGTAGCCGAGCGGCGCACCCGGGGCGGAGCGCTGCGGCTGCTGGCCGGGGCCGGGCGAGGGAGCCCAGCCGCCGTCCTGCTGCGGGGCGGTGGGCTGTGCGGGGCCGGGGGCGGGCGCTGCGGCAGCGCCCTGGGCCGGCTGCTGGCCCTGGGACTGAGTGCCGGATACGGCACCGGTGTTGGGCTGCGGGTACCCGTAACCGCCGGTCTGCGGCGTCGGTTGGCCGGGCTGCGGATAGCCGTATGCAGCCTGCTGCGCGACGGCATTCGGGTCGTGCGGCGCTGCCGGGGCACCGCCCTGCTGCGGGACGGCCGGGGTGGGGCCTTGGGCCTGGGCCGGCATGGGGCCGGGCGGGGGAACGGGCTGACCGGGCTGCGCCGCGTACGGATTCGTCTGTGCGCCCCCCTGCTGCGGCGGGAATGGGGCGTTGGGCGCGGGTCGGCCGGCCTGGGCGGGCGTCTGTGCCTGGGCACCGGCCTGCGGATAGCCGTAGCTGCCCTGGGCATAGCCGTAGCTGCCCTGGGCCTGCGCCGGATGTGCCTGAGCCTGTGCCTGTGCCTGTGCCTGTGCCTGAGCCGCGGCGTCTGCGGGCTGTGGGTAGCCGTAACCGCCCTGAGCCTGGGCCTGTGCTTGGACCCCAGCCTGAGACGGGTCCGCAGGGTGCGGGTAGCCGTAACCGCCCTGGGCCTGCGCCGGATCGGCGGGCTGGAAGTTCGGGGGAAGCGGCGGGAGCGCGCTCTGTGCGGCAGCGGGCGGCTGCCCGCCCTGCGCAGCGGCGGGGTTCCATGGCGCACCACCGGTCGGCGGAGTCGGCGCGCCCGGATGCTGCGGCGCGGCCTGCTGGGGTGCGACGGGCTGGGCTGCGCTCGCCGGGTTGTACGGGCCGGGTGTGCCCGGGGCCGCCTGGCCGACAGGCGCAGCGGGCGCGGCGGTGTCCTCCGGCTGCTGCTCGCTGTTCGCCGCAGGGGAGCCGTCCGTCTCAGGGCTGTCGTCCGTCGCGTTCGACTCTGGCTCAGAGGCCGCAGCGGGCTCGGACTCCGGCTCCGGCTCTGACTCCGGCTCAGGAGCCGGGTCGTCGCCCCACAGCGCGGCCGAAGGATCGACTCCCGTCCCGGTGCGCACACGGGGGCCGGAGGGCGCCTCGTCGCCGCCGGACTCCTCGGCACTGTCGGATTCGGTGGCAGCGGCCGAGGGGGCCGGCTCAGGCGCGACCGGGGCAGGGGCGACGGCCGGCTGGGCAGCAGCCGGTGCGTCGTCGGCCTCGGCCGGCCGAAGCATGGGGAAGGCGGGCGGCGGCGGGCTGTCGGCCGCGGGGGGAGCGCTTGCTGCGGGCGCAGTCTGGGCAGGCGGCGTGGGCGCAGGCGTTCCAGCCTGCGGATAGCCGTACGAGGGCGATGGCGTCCCGGACACTGGCAGCGGATTCCCGGTGGGCGGGGGTGGAGTCGGCGCGGCGCCGCTGGTGGACCCGCCCGACGTACCGCCGCTGTTCTGCGCGTACCAGTCAGGTGCGGCGAAGTCGAGCTTGAACTCGCCCGTGAGCTCGAGTTCGGACTGATCGTCGTCGGGGTAGGACCCGTCGGACCGGAAGTCGTTCCGATCGCTGTTCACTGTGCCTCCTGCACTGACATGCACCTGAACGGCAGGACCGGATACAGGCGGATCATCTGGCCATAGCGGGCGCGGCAGCACACCACCTCATGCATCACCAACAATCCTCCCCGCATCGGCTGCCCTCGTGCACTCCTGCCGCTCATAGGACAGCCTAGTCATTCACGGCATGGAACAGCAGCTGAGGTCCTGTCACCTTTGCCCCACCTGGCAGCGCCCACCGACCGGGGCGAACTCGATGCGCGCCTGCACGTGCCGCACGCGCACCCGGCCGGACGCTCGGTCGCAGCGCCCGGCCGTGCTACCTGGTCCTTTTGCCTGATGATCCTCAGTCCATGCGCCGCGGCGCGCCCAGCAGACCCGTTTCGGCGTCCGTCGGCTGCGTCAGCACGAACTGGTGGTGGTTGCGCGTGCACCACAGCATGGCGTTGTCGCTGAGCGTCGGCAATGCGGCAGCCACCTGGCGAGGCAGCCGCATGATGCGCGTGACGACTTCGGCTTCCTGCGGCGAGAGCCGCTGCAGGCCGAGCAGTTCCGCCCGGGCCAGCAGCCGCGGCGCCTTCGGGCCCAGGAAAGGCAGCAGCGTGATGACCGACTGCCACGAGCTGGGGGCGAGTTGATTGCGCGGCGGCTGCGCACCACAGTCCCGTACGACGAGCACGGGGCTGGAGACGGAGGGGCCCTGCGGGGCGACCTGCCTGACCTCGTGGACGGACACACACTGCTGCCCGCCGCCCGCGGCCTGCGCCATCTGCCCCCACGCCTGCGGGCGGGCGGTCTCCACTGTGACCCGCGCGCCGACGGCGACCGTACGCAGGGCCAGCAGCTGGGCGATCCACATGCTGCCGACCACCACGACATCGAGCGGCTTGGGGCGCAGAAGGCTGAGCACCGCCGGCTGGTTCTGCGGGTCGACGCCGATCACGACCCCGTCGTCACCCACCGGCAGCGTGAGGTTGTCGAGGGCCTCCACCGGCACCAGATGCCGGTTGCGCCGGGGGCCGCGCAGCCCGTAGCCCGGGTGGAGGCGCTGCGTCGGGAGGGCGGGCTGCGCTTCCTCGGACTCCGGGATGGGCAGGTGCGAGGGCCGTCCGGGCCGGTTGCTCCAGTTGTGCTGGTTGTTCCAGTCGGCGCGCTGGGGATAGGTGGGCGCGGACATCAGCGGGTACCTCCGAGGGGGAGCGTGGCCAGAACACCGGGCAGCTGCTCACGGTCCAGCCGTACGAGCCCCACCTTCACCGAGCCGGCGCGACGCTCCAGCTCCTTCTGCGCGGCCGTCAGTTCGTTCTCACTACGGGACGACAGCCGTACGTACCCGGTCAGTCCGCGGTTGTTGCCGCTGCCCCGGGCCGCGGTCAGGCTGAAGGTGCTCGCCATCGCGCGCGTGCCCTCCAGCAGCTGGGCGATGCCCGCCAACGGTGCCGCACCCGGCCCGAGCTGGGGCCAGCTGCGGATCCAGTACGAGCTGTGCCAGCGGTCGTCGCACCGCCACGCGCGCGTGGTCTCCTGGGTACGCCGCGTCGTACGGCCGTCCCGGCCCGCCGCGTTGTTGGCCCGCGGGTTGGCGCAGGCGGCGACGCCGAGCGCGGCGATGACCTCGAGCTCCTCGAGTACGCGCGCGCTCAGCCCGTAGCCGTTGAGCCGGCTGACCAGGTGGTCCGCGGCGCGCAGCAGCGTCCGCTGGGCGCCGGCGATCCCGCCGCCGCGCGCCTCGATGGCCTCTGGGCACAGCTCGGGGTCGAGCTTCAGGGCAACCCAGGTCAGCTGCACCGCCGGCGTCTGCGATTGCGCCTGCAGCGGGGCGTACGAGCGGGCGGCGATGGCCTGTTCGGGCAGGTGCGGGGCGGGCGCCGGCTGCGTGTACTGCACGAACTGCACGGACTCCAGGTGAATATCCTCGATGTCCAGCGTCGAGTGCAGCAGGTGGAGCGGAACGGGGCGGCTGCCGCGGGCCGGGCGCAACGGTTCGTCCCGGACCTCCACCTGTACGAGGACGGTGAGGAAGGTACCGTCACCGACGAACCCGATGGCACGGTCCTGGCGGTCGTGGAACTCGTAAGTCCGCAGACCCGGTTCGGCCTCGACGACCGGCGCGAAGGCGGATTCGACCCCCGGCGGCACGGGAACGGCCTCGTGCCGGCGCCGCTTCATGGCACGGACGGTGGCGATCCAGTCCGACAGCGGGATCCGGCGACGGCGGCCCAGCGCGAAGATCAGCAGCAGGGCGGCGACGATGCCGGTGCCGACGAGCACCAGCGGATGGGTCACCAGGCCCACCAGCACCAGTGCCGCCGCGATTTGTATGAGCACCAGTTGCTGCACGCGTACGCCGCCGATGTTGCCGGTCTGCGCCCGCAGGCGGGGCGTCACTGGCGCGGCGGGCCGGTGCGGTTCTACTGTGCCACGGCGGGGGGCAGACCTCCGGCCCCGTGCTCCCGCGGCTGCTTCGTGGCTGCCCGGCTGGACGGGCTGCTGCCGCCCATCGCGGCGTCGGGTCCTGGTGGCGCTGGACATCCCCCGGCGTGCTCCTCTGCTTATCGGCGCCTCGGCGTAGCGACCGCCGTAACGGTTGGTGCTCGGATGGTTATCCCCAACTCGGCACCCGTACCGTACGGGTCGATCATCACACGGCATAGTAGAGGGCGCGTCGGCGAGACAGCCGGGGGCGGTCACTGATGGTTCCGACAGACGGACAGACGGGGAGTCAAGGCAACAATGGCATCACGGCGGGACGAGCTCAATGCGTACAGCTTCGCGCGCAAGCGCACGGTGGCTTCGTTCCTGAAGCCCCTGCCGAACGGCTCGATGGAGAGCGCGCCGCGGCCCGTGCGCACGATCCTGCCGACGGTCGTGATCGGCACTGTCCTGGTGGTGGGCTTCGGCGCCTGCGGAATCATCAAGCCCGCCGCACCACAGGGGTGGGACAACGCGGGTGAAAAGGTGATCATCGGCGGTGATTCGACAACCCGTTACGTCGTGCTGAACACCGGGGAGAAGGACAAACACGGGAAGCCGAAGACGCTGCTCCACCCAGTTCTCAACCTGGCGTCCGCCAGACTCCTCCTGGACCCCTCCAAGTTCGGCGTCATCAAGGTGGAGGAGTCGGTCCTGGATGGCGCCGACGCCCCGCCGCACGGTCCGACCATCGGCATCCCGTACGCCCCCGACCGGCTGCCCAGCCCGGATGACGCCCAGACGAAGAAGACGTGGGCGCTGTGCGAACAGCCTGGCGACGGTCAGGGGACCAAGGCGCAGAAGGCGGTGTTTGTCTTCAGCGAGCGGGACAAGAACCGCAAGAAGGTGGTGGACGGCGGTAAGGGCAGGCTGAACCCGCGCAAGGCGCTCTTCGTGCAGGACGAGGAGGGCGTGCAGTATCTGGTGGACCACCGCGGGGTGGCGCACCAGCTCGATGCCACCTGGGCGGCCAAGCAGCTGGGCCGGCCGGTCTCGGCGGAGACGCAGACGCAGCTCGAGTCGCTGCTGCGCGGCATCCTCTTCGGACAGGCGGAGCCCCAGCAGGTCACCGACGAGTGGATGAAGACCCTTATCAAGAGCCCGCTCCCGATCTTCATGCCGCCCCTGGAGAACGCGGGCCTCGCGTCAACTGCCACGGGCGTTTCGGGGGCATACCGCACCACCGGCAAGGTGCTGGAAGCGGACGGCAATTACTACGTCGTACTCAAGGACGGCGTGGCCCCGGTGTCGCCCTTCGTGGCCAAGCTGCTGCTCGAGGGGTATGTCGGCAAGGCGGCGTACCAGAACGTGGACCCGAAGCCGATCCACGTCGGACTGGCGAGCATTCAGGCAGACAAGCCGCAGTTCATGGGGGAGATCGCCGGGCACAAGGTGCCGTGGCCGACTGAGCAGATCTCCCAGGCGAACACGATCGACCAGGATGGCGCCGGCAACAAGACCATCTGCAGCGTCTACTACGGCGGCAACAAGGCACTCGGCGGGGTGGACACCGGTTACCGGGACATGTCGACGTGGGCGGGCAAGGACTACCCGGCACCGATCATCGACGGCAGCAGCACGGCGTACGTGTCTCCGGGCAGCGGCCTGCTCTACAAGCAGGTGACGGGGAAGGCGAAGGACGGACCGCTCTTTCTGGTCACGGACACCGGGCTGCGCTACTCGGTGCAGGTGAACAACGACAGCGCGACCAGCTCCGGCAATGCGGACAAGGAGCAGAACCAGGCGCAGATCCGGCTGGGGTACGGGCAGATCAGCTCCCCGCCGCTGGTGCCGAAGGAGTGGTCGCAGCTGCTGTCGGCCGGCCCGGCGCTGAACACCGATGCCGCGAGGCAGCCGCAGGGGTCGTGACGTACGTGACCGGGAGTATCCACAGAAGGTCCACGGACGGTCCGCGGAACGTCCACCGAACGTTCGCGAAGGGGCGGTTGCTCCTCAAATCATTTGCGCGGATGACCGGTTGAGGATTGTAGTGAACCCGTCACAATTGGCTTCCCCACGTTGGGGGATGTCAGACCGGGTGGCTAGAGTGATAGCAGGCACCAAACAGGCGGTGCCGACCGTACGGGGGTTCACGGCTTCGTACGGGTGGCGTGCGAGTCTCATGGGGGACGTTGACACATGGCTGGTCAGCAGTTCACTACGACCGAGGAGGAGATGGTCGCATTCAGCGGCAAGATCTCCACGGTCAACAGCTCGATCCAGGGCGAGATCCGGCGACTGCAGACGCTGGTTGACACCATCACCGGCGGCTGGAAGGGCGCGGCGGCCAACGCCTTCAACACCATGCAGACGCAGGTGAACGAGGACGCGACCAAGCTCAACCAGGTCCTGGCCGACATCAAGGACGCGATCGACCAGACCACGCAGAACTACGTGGCCTCCGAAGAGGAGCAGCAGCAGATCGTGTCGAAGTCCGCGGCCCAGGCCTCGCCGTTCGGATGACCGGGACGCGTCGCTCCGCGGCGCAGCCGGCCCGTTGATTCGACCCGATCTCATCAACTCCCCGAGGAGACACGATGTCATCCCCGATTCTCGTTAATTTCGCGACGATCCAGCAGGCCGCTACTGATGTGCGCCACACGGCCAGCAACATCAAGCAGCAGCTCGACGACCTCGAGAGCGGCGTGAAGCGCATCGCGCAGAGCTGGGAAGGTGCCGCGCAGGAGGGCTACCAGCAGAAGCAGCAGGAGTGGGACAAGCGCGCCGC
Organism: Streptomyces sp. HSS9-12; assembly: GCF_054963655.1. NCBI lineage: Bacteria > Bacillati > Actinomycetota > Actinomycetes > Kitasatosporales > Streptomycetaceae > Streptomyces > Streptomyces sp. HSS9-12. Next base: position 92,655 of record NZ_JBUEGC010000023.1, read on the forward strand.
CTCCCTGCACGCCACCCTGGAGTCCATCGCCAAGGCGCTCGACCAGGCCGCCCAGAACTACGAGGCCACTGAGAGCAAGAACCGTTCGATCTGGCACTGAACGCCAGAGACGACTGGCAGCCTCACGGCTCGCACAGTGAGAGAGGGCGGGCGCGCTGTGACGGTGCGCTCGCCCTCATTTCCGTATCCGATCCATGTACGTGCGTACGTGCCGATGGAGAGCAGAAAAACCCGTGGGATTCCGCGTCGTAGGACACCGAGCCGGACGTCGGCGTAACGCCGCTCGCGCCCTGGCATCCGCCCTGTGCGCCTTCGGCCTGTCCTGCGCCACCGCCCTGCCGGCCGCGGCGGGCGACGGCGACGCCGGCGTTCAGCTGAACAACGGCGAATGCCACTTCCCGTCCGACCCGATCAAGGGGACGCCCTGGTCGCTGCAGCGCCTGCTGTTCGATCAGATGTGGGCCGACACCCAGGGGGAGGGCGTCAAGGTCGCGGTCATAGACAGCGGCGTCGACAAGAGAAACCGTCAGCTCAGCCCCGTGGTGGTCAAGGGCAAGGACTTCATCGACAAGGGTGACGGCACCAACGACCCGGTCGGCCACGGCACCAAGGTCGCCGGCATCATCGCCGCACAGCCGAGCAAGGACACCGGCTTCGTTGGCATCGCACCCAAGGCGACGGTCGTCCCGATCCGCTCGAACGATGCGGAGGGCGGCGGCAAGGTGCCCATCCTCGCGAACGCCATCGAATACGCCATTGCGCAGGGCGTCGACATCATCAACATCTCGCAGGGCGCGACGGCGACTCTGAAGCCTGGAAGCGTCCTGGAACAGGCGGTCAACCACGCCAAGGAAAAGGGCATCCTCATCGTTGCGTCCGCGGGGAACAACGGCGCGAGCGGCAGGCAGAAGGACACCTACCCGGCCGCTTTCGACAGCGTCCTGGCCGTGGCGGCCTCAGACCGCAACGACGAGCGCGCGCCTTTCTCCCAGCCCGGGTCCTTTGTCGACGTCGCCGCGCCCGGCGTGGACATGGTCTCCACCGTCCCGGGTGGCGGCCACTGTGTGGACAACGGCACCAGCTTCGCGGCTCCGTACGCCACGGGCGTCGCCGCGCTGATCATGTCCAGGCATCCGGACTGGTCAGCCGAAGAGGTCATGTGGCACATGGAGCAGACCGCGGACCGCGTCCGGCCAAACCGCGACATCAACGTCGGCTGGGGAGTTGTCGACCCGGTCGCAGCCCTGAGCAACGACGACAAGCCAACCGGCGAGCCCACGCCGGACCAGCACCACGCCACTGGCATCAGCGCCGATAGCATCCGGCCGGCCCCGCTCATCCTCGGCGAAACCCCGCAGGAGCGGAACGTCCGCTACGGGACTTACATCATCTTCGGCGGCGTGCTGGCTTGCGCGGTGGTCATCGGCGGCGCCTTCGCGATCCGCGACTACCGCCGCAAGACGTCAATCAATACTCACGGGGAGGCCATCAGTGGCTGACGAATACAGCGTTGACCTCGACAGACTGGACGAGGTCGCGAAGAAGCTCAGTGGCGTGCTCAAGGACATGCAGACGACCAGGGGCAAGGCGGCACACAGCACGTACCTGCCGAAGGGGGCCTTGGGCACCGACTTCGAGGAGGAGGCCGAACTCCACGAGAAGCACCGCAAGATGAAGGAGTTCATCGACAAGCAAATCCTCCAGAAGCTCGAGGACTTCATAGACGACCTCAGGGACAAGACCGTCAAGACCCATGGGTCCTACTCGGACAATGAGCAGAACACTGTCAACGCGGTGAACAAGAGCTCGCAGGGCGACTTGGCCTGAGCGGTGACGATGACGGCAGGAAGAACACACCTGATCATGGGGGCGGAACATGGGTGAACCCAAGGCTGAGATGTGCTATAGCGAGACGCACACCACCAGGTTCTACGAGCGCACACTGCCGGACTTGAAGAACATGCTGGCGTCGGCGAACCCGGACACTGTGGACACAGTGGCGGACAACTGGATGCACATCCACGAGTCGTTGGTTGGCGGGTCGGATGGCGGCATCAAGTCGATGCTGGACAACGCGGTCCGCGAAGTCCTGGAGCACTGGAGCGGCGCTGCCGCTGAGGCCTTCCAGAAGCGGGCCGACGAGATCAGCCGGAACATCGAAAGCGGCGCCCAGTGGGCGCAGCACGTCGGAAGCGGCATGAAGACCGCGGCCAGCTCTCTGCGGTTCTACAAGCGCGAGCTGGATAACGTCCAGATGCCCAGTGGCACGGACAGCGCCTGGGACTTCGCCACCGACTGGGACCGCGACGATGGCCCGACGAAGCAGAAGCTCGCATCGGGTGTGCCCACGCGGCAGGTGCTGGAGGACGAAGAGAACAGCCTGTCGGCGGGCAAGGAGGCTCAGCTACGGGGCGCCATCGTGATGGAGTACTTGGGGGCGTCGTACCGGTCAACGAACAAGGCGATGGGTGAGCCCAAGGGCTGGAGTACGCGAGGAGGTGACGAGCAATGGGATGGAAGCGGGCCGGACACCAATCCCATGCCTGCCGTCATCCCAGTGCCTCCGTCCGTCTCTTCCCCAAGGCGGCAGAGCCCAAGTGCTATGTCCCCCGGTGCTAAAGGCCCTGGCTACGCGTCTCCGAGTGGCGTGCCCTCACCCCGACCGCAGGGCATCACCGGCGGGGTCAGCGGCCCACCGAAGCCGACAGCCCCGCCGATTAACACTGGCCTCGATGGCCTTTCCGGAGGCGCGGGCGGACTTGGCTCGGGTGGTGGCCTCGGCAAAGGTGGTCTTGGTGGCGGCCTCGGCGGTGGTCTGGGGGCAGGCGCTGGTGGTGCTGGAGCCGGGGCCGGGGCCGGAACCTCGGGGATGCCTGGCATGCCGGGAGCAATGGCTGCCGGAGCTGCCCGCGGTGGCGCAGGTGCGGGAGCCCGCGGCGGGCGTCCAGGCGCGCCTGGCATGGGCGGTGGTGCCGGAGCCGGAGCAGGCAAGGCCGGGGCCAAGGGAGCTGGCCGAGGTGGGCCTCTGGCACGTCAGAAGGGTGGCGTCATCGGTGCCGCCAAGGGCAAGACTGGTGCAGGGGCACAGGGCGGTTCCGGTCTGCATCGCAGCCGTGGCGGCACACAGGCTGGCAAGCCTGGTGGCAGCGGCAGGGGGATGGCCGGCGCACACGGTGCACATGGCGCTAACGCGAACAAGGACAAGGAGCGCGGTCAGCGTCCCGACTACCTCGTGGAGGATGAGGAGACGTGGACGCCGGAGCGTAATGTGGCTCCTCGGGTCATCGAGTAAGTAGCTGCCGAACGGCAGTCGGCGGAACGAACATGGGGCCCGCAGTCTTCGGGCTGCGGGCCTCACCTGTTGAGGAGAGGTGTTACGGCATGAGCTTCACGCGAGCGCTGCGAGCGGTGGGCGGCGCGGTAGCGGCGGGAGCGCTACTCATCGGAACCGCGCCGACTGCATCTGCAGACCAGATTAGAGACGAGCAGTGGGCCCTCGGTGCCTTCAGCGCCGAAAAGGTGTGGAAGCAGTCGACAGGAAAAGGCATTACAGTTGCAGTTATCGACAGCGGTGTGAACAGGAATCACCCAGACCTCAAGGGTAATATTCTCCCTGGCGGTAAGAATTTTACTACTGGCGACCCTGCAGATCAGGAGAGCCACAACGACCACGGTACGTCTATGGCCGCGATTATTGCAGGGCACGGGCATGGGCCAGGGGACTCTAGAGGGATCAAGGGGCTGGCCCCGGAAGCAAAGATTCTCCCCATTAAGTATGCGGATTCCGATGATGATGGCGCAATCAACGCCAGTCTTGCACAACCGCTGCGATACGCAGTGGATCAGGGGGCTAAGGTCGTCAACATGTCCTTTGGCGGTTCGTCGTCTCTAGGAGACGACGAACAGGCTGCGATTGCGTACGCGGTAAAACACGACGTCCTGTTGGTAGCGGCGGCGGGGAACAGTGGAGCAAGCACCGTCGAAAACCCTGCTTCTGCACCGGGCGTCGTTGCAGTAAGTGCCGTCGGTGAGGACTTGAAAACCTGGGATCGTTCCAACTATGGACCTCAGGTCCTTCTAGCTGCCCCTGGGGCTGATATCAGGATCACGGGTGCGAATGGGCAATATGGAAGGGGCAGCGGTACCTCGGAAGCCACAGCCTATGTCTCTGCCGCAGCGGCGTTGATTCGGGCTAAGTACCCTGATCTGACAGCTGGCCAAGTCGTCAACCGGCTGACCAAGACGGCCCTCATGCCGAAGGGTGAGGGCAGCGCTCCTAACGACCACTACGGCTACGGCATCATCCGCCCCCTCCGCGCCCTGACCGAGGACATCCCGGCCGGTTCGAAGAACGGACCGCTGAAGATGCCCGAGAACGTGCAGTCAAACAATGGCGGTGCTGGTGCTGCCCCGGACTCGCCTGACACGGGATACCAGGCTGAAGACCAGGCCGGAGTCCCGAACATCGTGATTCTCGGGCTTGTGGCCCTAGGTGTCATCGCGGTCGTGGCTGTCATCGTGATTGCCATCGTGGTCTTGAAGCGCAAGAACCGCGGCAACGTCCCGCCCCCTGGCGGACCTGGCGTCTATGGAGCACCGGGTGCGGCCGGGCTCCCGCCGCAGCCGAACCCCTACCAGCAGCCCAGCGCTCCCGGTTCCTACCCGCCTAGTCCTCCCACTCAGCCCCCGGGCCAGTGGTAATAGCCCTGTCGGCGTTGCACTATGGGCCGACCTGCGGCATCACGTCTTTTTATGCTGCAGGTCGGCTCAGCCATTTGGAACCGACTGGGTAAGGAGGTCGAAGGCTGGCGATCAGTAGAAGCAGGTACACGATTCCGAGTTACTGGCAGTCGCGCAGCAGGGGTGTATGCATTGCCCCAACAAGAGAGGCAACGGCACTACAAAACCACCGCCCCGGCAACGGCCAGACATCCAGCCAGCAATCGCGCGATGATTCCACATTTGCTCCAACATCAACGCGTGATGTCCTAAAAGCACCGCTCGCCAAACTACCGGATAGGCACGCGACGCTTGATGCCAGCCCAGACCCGGATAACTGCCTGCCCGTCATGGACGCTGAAGCGACCAACCACACGGCATAAATCCAGACTTGTCCGCTATCAAAGTCTTCGCTCTCATGAAGCCTTCACAGCCCAGACACCCGCGAGCCGGTAGGCGGACTGCAAGGATCTCGGTGGCGAACGCATGCGGGAGTTTGAGGGGGGAGCTGAATCCGCTTTGGGCGGGCTTCACGTGAACAACGAGAAATTTTCCGTTGGCAGCCTCCCACCGAGGGGTGCGCTGCTGGGGTGCCAGGGAGCAGCCAGTCGTATCACAGCTACAAACGTACGTCACCACTGCTGGGCCGCGGCGCAAGCCAGTTCATTGCCACAGACATTCTCACCGCCCCGATCGCGGCCTAAATCGCCTCATCTCAGCACCAGCCATGCAAGGCACTCCTCATCGCAGCCGCAGCCTCCAATGCACCGCTCCAGACTTTGCACAGTGTCCACAAGAGCCAATAGTTAACAAGCGGGAGAACACCAACCCATGGGGGATCAGTTCAAAACTGATGTGGGCCAATTGGCGGCATTCATCAAGACACTCGAGGGCTGTATCCAGGATCTCAATGCGGCGCGCGAGGCCCTGGCTGATGTGCGCGCTGATCAAATAGGGACGAAACGTCTGGATGATGCCTGTGACGGCTTCCAGGAGCGCTGGAAGTACGGAGCAGAGCAGACCAAGGAGATGGTCGACGCCATCAATGAGGGCCTCAAGGAAAACAAGAAGGCTTACGAAGAGGTCGAGGAAGCCTTGGAGAAAGCGTTCAAGAACTTGGAGAAGGCGTCGCCCTCGGGCGGTGGGAACGGGGGAGCGAAATAGTGGTGGCGAATCCCTATCCGAACCTCGGCTGGAATCCTGTTCTTGGCGTACCCAGTGAGGTCAATGCGCTGCAGCGTAAGGTCACCTCCGCAGCGACGGCGTTGCGCACCTGCCATAACCAGCTCCAGAGACTCATTGGGGAGAGCAGTTACTGGCAAGGTGATGCGGCGACGGAGTTCCGCAAAGCGATCGACGGCGAGCTAGAGACCTACATCAAGAATGCTGCGCGTTCCCTGGAGAAGGCTTCTGCGCAGCTCAAAATTTGGGATGAGGATCTGGCGTCCAACCGCGATCTGGCACGGAAGTACGACGAAGAGGCAGGCGAGAGGAAGGCCGCTGCCAAAGCTGCCAAGGACCGCCACGTCCAGGCTGAGGAAGAGCCAGATCTCAAGCTTGCAGGCCAGGAGTTCACCACCCAGGAAGAGGCCGATGCGGCGACGACCCGGCTGAGGGCGGCTGAGAGCAACCTCAGGGAGGCAACGACCGCGCTGGAGAGCGCCAATAGCGCGTACAACGACGTAATTCGCAAGGCGAAGGTTCTGGAGACTCAGCACGCGGATCAAGCTGAGGCTGTCGCCAAGGCTCTCGACGGCGCCACCGATAAGCTTGCGCCAAAGCAGGGCTGGCTGAGCAAGGCCGTCAGTGCCATTGGGGACGCCATTCTAGATGGCCTCAAATTCCTGTACGACCATGCAGGAACTATCGGTGCAATTGCAGGACTCCTGGCCCTCTTCCCAACACCACTGACCCCGCTCTTCGCCGGTATCGCGATCGCCGCAAGCGCAGCATCCATGACCAAGAATCTCACTGATCCGAAATTCAGGAGCGCCCTGTACGGAGATAAGTTCGGGTGGAATATGCAAACTTTCTCTGCATGGGCCTCCGTAGCTGGTGACACGTTGGGCATGATCCCAGGAGGCAAAGCATTGGGAACGGCAGGAAAGGAAGTTGCGGAGGGTCTAAGTACAGCTGGCAGGTGGGGAGTTGGCGTGTCCAAGACTGAGAAGGTGGCTGCCTTCTCGAGGGAATATGTTGGCGCCGTTGCATCGGAGGCTAGGACTGGAGCTACTTCTGCCTGGCAAGCTGCCCAGGAAAGCGCCTCCGGTTCAGCCAAGCTCATGGGTGCCATCAGCGCCAACGGTCTCAATGTCGCTGCGAATACGGTGTCTTCTTTGGAGACTCTTAAAGTCGTTGGCGACGAAGGCGCAGCACATAACGCTGCGGAGGGCACCAAAGCTGCCGCCACAGCCCATAGCATCGCCGGTATGCTGGGTTGGGCCTGAGGCAAATTACTGTATCCCTGGATGGATGACACAGTGATCGAAATCTTCGCCGAGTCAGCCGGCAAACCAAAGGCGGATTTCTGGTACGCGCTTCCGCATGGCTATCTGCAGTTGGATCTCAACCCTCCACTGGAGGAGCTCATAGCACTCGTCAAGCAGGTACTTAGCGCGCCCGACGACATGCGCGAGCGCGCAGAAGAGGTAATCCGGTTCTACACCGCTATCGTGACCTCAATGAATGCACAAAACGTGCATGGATGCGCAATCGGTCTGCATCCGGACGACGACGGTGGATGCGCGTTTTCCGTACTCACCGTCTCGACTGTCCCGATGGTTGGAGTCAACCCAAAGCTTGTAATCGCCAACATGGCGGGTGACAACCGGGACGAAGGCGTGCGCCCCCTGAAACTTCCGTGCGGTATCGGCTTCCTCTCCGAGAAGGAGCTACGCACGCTCGCACCGGGCAAACCCCCCGAGGGCAGCGAAGGCCCCCGGGAGGGGACCGTATGGCAGGGCACGATCGCGGTAGCAGGTCCTCCCAGCGGTCCCGACATCATCGTGCTGCAACTCGTGACGCCCGCTGTCTATCTCACCGACGACTATCGGAATGTGCTGCTTGGCATCGCGCATACCCTTTCCTTCACTGATCCCGCGCTTCTGGAAGCAACAAGCGACACCGAGGGCACAGAGGAGAGTTCCGCTGGCGACGTCAGAAACACCTTCGGATGAGGCGTGGGCGAAAACAAACCTGGAAGGGGACAGAGTGTCAGAGGGGAACCAGATCGCGAACTCACTCAAAACGGTCGACGTAGGGCAGGTGCTGAAGCGGAACTACTTCCGCTTGGCCCAGGACTTGGTACTTCGTATCGCAATCATCGCAGCCTTGATCACTACCGTGAGGATGCTATGGAAGTTCCTTCACTGGGACTCCCCGCTCATGGGTGTGTTTGTTGTCCCTGCGGCCTACATCTTTGTCACTACGGCTTACAGATTCCTCTTCAGCATTCGGATCACCGTATGCAGGAAGGTGCTCCAGCACTACCCTCTCGAGTTCCGTTCTCGCGTAGCAAAGAAAGGCGCAGGCAAGTGGACCAAGCTCGGGGGCACCATTTTCACCCTCAAGATCATGGATCGCGGACTTCCAGGGGCGCCGCACATGCGGGCCGCCAATACGGTGGGGCGCAGCCGCTGGCCCAAGGGCATCGAGGACGGCGTATGGGTGGCGGGTGATCTGCCCTTCGGAGGTGTCATCGTCGTCCCCGGCAGTTACGAAATGCTATTCATGCAGCCGGAGCAGTGGGAGAAGTTGGCCCAGCGACGAGAGCAGGCCGACGCCGAACGTATCGCGAAGGCGACGCAGGCCGGCCTTACGCGAAAGGTCCTGTACTGAGGCAACCGCAGCAGCGCTCCTATGCCGGTGGCGGTGGATGGCGCCGCGACGAGCGCGCCAGCGACGATGTGAGGGACCGACAACGTGAGTGATCAGCCACCGCCGCAGATGCCCCAGTCTGGATTCGGCGGCCAGAATCAGCAGTATCCGGGTGTATATCCGGCTCAGCCGGCAGTGCAGCAATATCCAGGTGGTCAGCAACATTCGCCGTACGCGGGCGGGCATCCGCAGCACCCGGGCGGGGCAGCTCCATCGGCGTACCGGCAGGTGCCATACGGCAGGTACGACGCCTACGGCCAGTGGCCGACGTACGGTGACGCGGGCTTCGGCGGTGAAGACGAGGTTCCCACGCGCCGCACCGGGCTGATCGTGGCCATCGCCATGGTCGCCGTTGTGGTACTGGCTGGAGGTGGTTTCCTGGCGTGGTGGGCGTTCGGTGGCGAGGAAGGCGGTGGGGCCCAGAGTGCGCGTGCCGGCAAACGTGGCGACGCGAAGAGCAGCGTGGCAGCGGAGAAGCTGAGCTCTCCCGCGGTGGTGAAGGCGACCCCGGTGGATCTCTACTACGACAAGGCGACCACCGAGAGGCTCTTCCCGCCCGAGAAGCGAGACGCCTCGAAATACCCGGAGTTCAAGGGGTTGACCCAGATCGACTCGGCCTACCACCCCAAGAGCGGAAGGGCCGGCATGCTGACCGTTCACACCGGAGCAGGTGCGGTTTCCGACCCGGCCAAGCGTGTCGAGGCTGCCTTCTCCCCGAACCAGATGGCTGTCGAGCCAAAGGACTTCGCCCTCAAAGATCCTGAGGCTCATGGAGCGGTAGCTGTCAAGTCCA